>VFFY01000051.1 GCA_009392675.1 SAR202 cluster bacterium
CAATCGTATTAAAAAACAAAGCACAGTAGGAAAACCAGCCTTAAACCTGTCACCTAAGAGCCCTGCAGTTATCACTCCTGCAAGTGCAAACACACCCATTATTGCTAATAAATTACCCGCGAATTGATCTCTGACACCGTTATCAGTTGCGAAAGATGCTATATGTGTAGCCATGAAAAAGTCTTGGAATCCGCATAAGGCATAAACTACTATCACAATGGCAAATTTTGTCGAGATAGTGAATCTTAGTAAATGTGGTGCTGAACTGGATGAAAATTCGGTGGGATGGCCCTCATATCGTTCAGGGCTATCTGGCAAGAAGCTCACGAATTTAGCCTGAAACAGCAGTAGAGGAATAAGAACTGAAGCTGCCCCCACAGCTAAATATACATGGGATATCCTCCAACCTACCTCAAACACAATTAGTGTCAAAACAGAGATAATGATGAGCTGACCGAACCCGAATCCAGACATGGCAATACTATTGGCTAAACCAGCCCGATTCGGAAATGCCCTTCCTACCATAACGGACACAGCCAAAATCGAGAACCCTGAGTGACCTAATGCAAAAACTATTCCGTAAAAAAATATGAACTGCCATGGAGTCTGGACAATCGCAACTAAGCCGAACCCAAGCGAGGTTATCGCAATAGATATAATCATTATCCGTATAAGACTGTAACGGTCGATTAGCCGTCCATATATTGGCATGACTAAGGCAGACACTACAAAAAAAGTTGTAGCAGCCATTGTTGTCTCTGCTCTGGCCCAACCCAGGTCTTCAGACATAGGTTTAAGCACGATTCCAAAAGCGAATCTCAGACCGCTGGAAAAAAATAATAGTGTGAAAGCAACAGTCAGAGTAAACCAAGCATTTTTAATTGCCAAACAACCCCCTCCCCCGTGAAGGTATCTGTGGATGAAATACTGGGGTTCTTAAATTATCTATTCTTGGAAAATCACGATGGTTTCACGCTTCAAATTGTGACATACGACCTATTTAAATCACCTACTTTATTTACTCCCAAATAAGCTATTGCAAGGTCGAGTTCAGTTTTAAGAATATCTAGCACACCAAATACACCTTGTTCACCATCAACACATAATCCCCAGAAGATTGGGCGGCCAACAAGGACCGCTCTAGCTCCCAAACATAGGGCCTTGGCAACATCCATACCTCTCCTAATTCCTGAGTCAAAGAATACCTCGATCCGCTCATTCACCGCTGGAGCTATCTCCGCCAGAACCCCTATGGACGAATTTGTTCCATCCATGTGCCGAGCGCCATGATTAGAAACCGTAATTCCATCAAACCCTACATCCGCGCAACGCTTTGCGTCCTCAATGTTTCTTACCCCCTTAACGATTACGGGCAGGTCTGTTAGCCCACGAAACCACTCTATATCATCCCAGGTCATTGATTTATCACCGGTTCCTGCTGATACTGGTTCATCTTTTTCTGACATGCCATATATGTACTCGCGTAAGTGGGGATCAGATAACAGAAATTCCTCGTTACCCTCAACACTGCCCCAACTCAAATGATTTTGAATTGAGAAATTATTTCTAATCTCACTTTCTCTCCTACTCGGTATCGGGGCATCTGCGGTAAGGACGATTGCTTTATAACCAGCCTGCTTTGCTCTTTTGACAAAATGTTCCTGAATCTCTCTGCTGTGTTGTCCAATTTGAAACCATTTAGGACCAGGTGTCTCATCTGCAATCTTTTCTAATGAGTAACCAGAGTTGGTTGGAGTTGAGTAGACGGTCCCATGCCCGTGAGATGCTCTGGCCGAGGCTAACTCCCCATCAGGATGCATATGAAGTTGTCCGCCTGCTGGGGTTAGCATAATCGGGATATCTATTTTATCGCCCAAAACCGTGGTGCTCAGATCACGACAATCTACATCTCTAAATATCCTGGGATTAACTATTATGTCTTCTAGAGCTTGTCGGTTTCTCCGAAGAGTTATTTCATCCTGAGCCCCAGATCTTACATAGTCAGACAACTCTTTAGACATTTTCCCATAAGAAGCTTTCTCATAATCAGCAAGTGTTATTAGATTATTTTTGTCCACGACTTCTCCCTTTTGATTAACGATCAATTTGATTCCTTATCCACCTGTAGATAAAAGTTTCTGTGAATTCCAATAAATCAAAACTAAAACAACACCAAAACTGATTGAAGGCAATCCAGTGAGCACTCTGATTCATCGGTGTAGGCACTTTATAAATCCATCAAACCATTTTTCGGTTCTTATCGCCTGACATGAACAGCCTAACTTTTTTTCACTAATATATCGACTTTCTCTTTCATCTTAGGTTGCCTGCTGGCTTTCTATCACCCTCATACTTTGCCATTTGCCGCCTTTAAACCTGAGGTAATACACAATTCCAAGGCAGAGTACATACGCGACACCTGAAATCCATGCAACATTCAAGCCCAGGTGGAAGACTTCAATTATTAGAAATGTAGGTGCTATGAGGACGATGAGCCCTGTGAGACATATGGTTAACATAATGAAAGCAGTGTCCCCGGCCCCCTTAAGCGCGGACGAAAATATAATTGCTAGGGAATCAAATATTGACCAGAGTGCTATAAACCTCAATGCTACTAAAGCGGTACTTTTTATTGATTCAAATTCAATTGGGTCAGCCTTAGCTGAAAATGGATAAATAAATAAATTTGGTATCAAAAGATAAAGCATGGCAAGGATAGTCATATAGGTAAAAGAAATCTGCAAGGCTGAAGAAGTGGCAATTTTTGCCTGCCCGGGCTCATTGGCTCCCAGAGATTGCCCGACCAAAATCGATACTGTTATCCCTAAACCAATCATAGGCATAAAGGCCAGCATACTAACGTTAAACGCTATACTTGCTGCCGCCAATTCCGTTGCGCCGAGTCTGCCGATCAACAATATGAATAATGAAAACGCTGCTATGTCTAGGAAAAATTGAATTCCATTAGGGAGGCCGTACCTGATGAGCCTTTTGAACAAAGCTGGATCATATTTCCACCCTGTGCGTGTCTTATATTTTGAATTATTTTCGTTGGAAAAAACTAAAATTGAAAGGATCAAAAAGTTTAGCATTCCCGATATAAAGGTAGATAAGCCCGCTCCTGATATCCCCATTTCCGGCATGCCTAAATTCCCAAAAATCAGGAGGTAGTTGAGTGCAATATTTACAGCTGTTGCGGCGAAAGTAGACCACATGATTGGATATGTTTTGCCACGACCACTGAAAAAACCAGCTACTGCGCCTTGGGCAACTGGGAATATCCCACCTAAAGTTAGATAAACCCAATACTCTGATTCTAAGATTTGTACCTCGGGACTATGACCAATCAAAGAGAAAATTGTCTTTGGGAACAATGCAGTGAAAGCTATCAGTACGCCTCCCAAAACGGAAAAATATATTCCCTGCCACATCGCTGGTCCAACCCTTTCTGGTCGTGAAGCTCCGATGTATTGTGCCACGAAGGTACTAACGTAACCAGAAGTCCCCATAAATAGACTGATCAAAGTGAAACACAACATTCCTGTGGGCAACGCCGCTGCCAATGCATCGGGTGAATACCAAGATAAAAACATTCTGTCTATGAATTGCTGAACAGACCAGGATCCTGTACTTAATATTAGAGGGAACGCAACCTTTAGAACTTGCAGGTAACCATTTCTTTGTCGCCATCGTTGGGAAAAAGACGATTTTATGTTGTAGAGGGGCAGATTAATCTCCTGCATAAAAATGAAACTTATTAAACGATGACCTTATCAATTTTATCTTCTAAGTCGACGGAATGTGAACTATTTAATTTTATTTGAGCCAGACATAATAAAAAGCTAAATGAAAGCGTTAACTTGGAGGTGCTGCTAAACTTGTGATTAGCTGATTAATACAGCATTTCTTGGAGGCACAATGAGGCAAATTTTGTATGTTTCCCTTGCGGGAGAAAATCGAATCAGTTGTTGGTCAATTGATGGTGACAGCGGACGCTTGAAGCACTTAAAAGATACCGAAGTAGGTGATAGACCCGCCCCGTTGGCTGCCGACCTCGATAACTCGCTTCTTTTCGTAGGTAGAAGAGATGTACCTTGTGTCACATCTTATAGATTTAATAGTTTGACTGGAGATCTAATTCATGTAGATGATGGTCCGAAACTTGAAGGTGACCCTTGCTACATTTCATTGGATAAAACGAACAGGTATGTTTTGGCTGCTTACTATGAAGCTGGTGCAGTTTCGGTACATTCGAACAACGAGGGTATTTTCACTGGGGAAAAGGCATGGATGCAGACTGGGAATGGAGCTCATTGTATTTTCACAGACCCTGATAATTCTCATGCTTTACTTCCACATATTGCGGGAGAAAGAGGTATAAACACGATTTTGAAATATGATTTTAATGAAGATACCGGAATGCTTAGCCCATCGGAAACAGAATCTGTTAAACAACCGGATAACAGAGGACCGAGGCATTATACTTTCCATCCTAGCGGGGAGTATGTTTTTTTCTCCAATGAACAAGATAACAGTGTAACTTCTTACAGGTATCAGCAAGGGGATATGGAGGAGTTGCAGACTATCTCTACTTTGCCTGCCCATTATGCTGGTGTAAATACTTGTGCCCAGATCAAAATCACTCCTAATGGCAAATTTATCTATGCTCCTAATAGAGGCCATAATTCATTAGCTGGATTTTCGGTTAACTCAAATACAGGGCAGCTAAAATCCATCGGAAGGACCCAAACTGAGGCTATTCCTAGGGTATTGGATATAGACGGGACCGGCCAATTCCTATACTCCGCTGGGCTTGGAACAGGGTTTATCTCAGTTTTCAGAATAAGTGATACCGGTAACCTTCAATTCATTGATAGGTTTCAGGTAGGGAAAGAACCTATGTGGATTCTTGTTTTGCCGGTGCCTGAATAAATATGGAAAATCATGCCACGCAGATAACCTTTAAAGTCAATGGAGAACAGCACACCCTAGATATCGATAACAGGTTCACTTTATTGGATATTCTTCGAGACAGATTGAATCTAACGGGTGCAAAAAAAGGGTGTGATTTAGGTGAGTGTGGTGCTTGCACAGTCATACTTGACGGTAAAGCCGTAAATGCATGCCAAATTCTAGGTGTGAAAATAACCTCTTCTGAGATCAAAACTATTGAAGGATTGAGCCAAGGGGATATGTTGCATCCATTACAAATTTCTTTCATTGATAATGATGGAGGCCAGTGTGGCTACTGTACCCCTGGGTTCATCATGGGTGCATATCCTCTTTTTGAATCACAGGCAAATGTTTCTGTGGAAGAAATAAGGCTGGCATTGGCGGGAAATTTATGTCGCTGCAATGCCTATGGGGCCATTATAGATTCAGTTGTGGGCGCCATAGGCATTAAGGCTGATGGTTGATCAAAATATCCACTCTTCATCCGTAGGCACTTCTTTTCAGCGGACAGATTTGAAAGATAAAGTATTAGGTATAGCTAAATATACTGCAGATTTATCTTTGCCAAATATGCTTCACGCACGGGTGCTTAGGAGCCCTCATCCCCATGCCAATATTTTGAGTATCGATGTGCAGCCGGCTTTAAAGATGGCGGGGGTTCACGATATTTTGACCCCTTTTAATGTAGGTGTGGGCAAGATAGCTCCGGATGTGCCGATTTTGGATACCAAAGTGCGATTTGTCGGAGACGAGGTTGCGGCGATTGCGGCTGTTAACCTATATGAGGCAGATACCGCCATCGATTTAATCAAAGTTTCATATGATGTATTACCATTTTCAACAAATATTGATACTTCTTTGGAAATGGGAAACCCGAAGATACATACTCAGGGAAATATAGTAAATGGGGGACCCATAGTTGAGGCAAGAGGGAATGTTGAAGAGGGTTTTGGTCAAGCAGATTATATCGTAGAAGATTCATTCACTACCCCAGACCATCATCCAGCTTCCTTGGAACCACGTGCTGCGCTCGCATCATGGGATGGAACTAGACTTACAATGTGGAAACCCAGCAGAGGGATTCACGCAGATAAGGCTATTTTGGCAGCTGCTTTGGACGTTAACCCTAATAATATTACCGTTATAGGACCTGTAATGGGGGCAGGGTATGGTAGTAAAGACGAAACTCGAACTTCAATTCTAGCCGCCTTGTTATCTATGAGGACAGGTAGGCCAGTCAAACTGGAACTAAATAGAGAAGAAGAATTTTTGGCTGGAAGAAGAAGGCATTCTACTTCTACAAAAATAAAAATGGGTGTCAAAAA
>VFFY01000052.1 GCA_009392675.1 SAR202 cluster bacterium
ATTATTACTGTGTTTTTAAAATCTACGACTCTACCTTGGCCATCAGTAAGCCTTCCGTCTTCAAGTATTTGCAGCAATATATTGAAAACGTCAGGATGGGCTTTCTCTATCTCATCAAAAAGAATGACCTTGAAAGGCCTTTTCCTCACAGCTTCTGTCAGTTGACCGCCATCGGAATAACCCACGTATCCGGGGGGCGAGCCTATCATCCTCGCTACTGAGTGAGGCTCCATATATTCACTCATATCCAGACGCACCATATTTTCCTCATCGTCAAATAAGTACCAGGCAAGCGACCTAGCTAATTCAGTTTTGCCAACTCCCGTTGGTCCTAAAAATATAAAACTACCTATTGGTCTATTTTCATCCTTGATCCCAGCACGTCCTCTTCTTACGGCTTCACATACGGCTTCAATGGCTTCTTGTTGACCGACGAGCCTACTTTGAATGCGAGATTCCATGCTAAGCAGTTTGTCGGCCTCACTTTCTAATAATCTTTCAACAGGTATGCCTGTCCAAGTAGCAACTAGGGAAGCTATATCCTCAGAAGTTACCTGCCGTTCAGAAGTTTCAAAATTGTTTAATTGGTTTTTTTCATCTGTATAATTTTCCCCAATTCGAGCTATTTCCGCCTTTATTTCCGCCGCCTTCTCATACTCCCCCATCTCAGAGGAGGCTATCTCTTCTATCTGTAGCTGACGAAGTTTGGATTCTTTTTCTCTCAAAGACATTGGGTGGAGTTGTTCATCGATTCGAATTTTACTTGCTGCTTCGTCTATTAAATCGACAGCTTTATCTGGCAGCAATCTTCCAGATATATATCTATGGCTCAACACTGCTGCGGAATTGAGAGCTTCATCTTGTATTTTCAGCCTGTGATGGGCTTCATATTTGGGGCGAAGAGCTTTCAGCATTTCTATACTCGTGTCTATATCCGGCTCTTCAACCAGAATTGGCTGGAATCTTCTTTCAAGAGCGGCATCAGACTCAATGTACTTGGTGTATTCTTCCTCGGTCGTAGCGCCTAAACATTGAAGTTCACCTCTGGCGAGAGCAGGTTTCATCATGTTACTGGCATCAAGGCTACCGTCTGTAGCCCCAGCGCCAACCACGGTATGAATTTCGTCGATAAAAAGCATGACTTGACCTTTCGACTGCTTTACTTCATCCATAACAGCTTTTAGTCGCTCTTCGAACTCACCGCGAAATTTCGACCCAGCAAGCAGGGATCCCATATCTAAGGCGAGAATCCTCTTTGACCGGAGCTCGAACGGCACATCTCCCGTGACTATCCTTTGGGCTAAGCCCTCTGCTAAAGCTGTTTTACCTACACCAGCCCCACCAATCATTACTGGGTTGTTCTTTGTTCTCCGTATCAAAGTCTGCATGACCCTGGATATTTCTGCATCACGCCCAACAATAGGGTCCAAGCGGCCCTTTTCGGCCAACAAGGTCAAATCGGTGGCAAATTTTTCTAAAGATCTATATCGACTTTCAGCCCTTTGGTCTGTAATTCTATGGGTTCCCCGAATACCTTGAAGAGCTTTATATACCTTCTCAGTTGTGACTTTAAAACTACTCAGTAGTTCGGCTGATACTCCTGTATCTTCCTCAGTGAGTGATATAAGAATGTGTTCTGCTCCAATAAATTCATCGTTTAACCTTTGAGATTCACCGTCCGCCCTTTCGAACAACTCAGATAATCTGGGAGTGATGAAAATTTGATTTGCTTGACCAGCAATCCTGTCATCCTCCTGCAAATTAGCGTGAAGAGTGGCATGCAGAACCTCTAGATTCACACCCAAAGCACTAAAAATTTCCGAAGGGACCCCCTTTTCTTGTTCTATTAAAGCCATAAACAGATGTTCGGAATCCCATTGGTTGTGTCTATATCTGTTGAGTATATCCTGAGAAGCAGCTATTACCTCTTGGGCTTGTTCAGTAAACCTATCTGGACTTAAAACCATGTTATCGCCCCCACTACAAATAATATTTTTATCGTCAGGTTTATATAATATCAATAAGGTTGATACGATTCAACTCAAGGTTATGTAACATAGCTGTTGCATCCCTTTATTTATCATTGATTCTTAATTACCTTGGAAAACACATAACATCACCGTCAGTGACATGTAATACAATCAATACACATGCTAATAGATATTCACACCCACACATATCCAACCTCCGACGACAGCACCCTGACCCCAGAAGGACTCATCACTCAAGCAAAACTGATTGGCTTGGATGGAGTTTGTTTGACTGATCACGACGGGTTTTGGAATCCTTCAGAAGTGGAAAAACTCGGTAAAGATAATGATTTTCTGGTAATCCCAGGGTGTGAAGTAACCACTGAAGAGGGTCATTTATTGGTGTACGGTTTGACGGAATATATTTTCGGAATGCACAAATCAACTTTCGTAAAAGATCTTGTCGATGAGGCAGGCGGTGCTATAGTGGTCGCCCACCCATACCGAAGGGTGTATCGCGAAACTGCACCTCAGGATAAAATTTCCTATTCTGAAATGATAGGCCGGGGGCTGAGAAACGAGGTGTTTGGAATGGTGGACGGCATAGAAATAAGAAACGGCAGGGGAACAGAAAAAGAAAATGAATTTTCTGGCAATTTGGCCAAGGAACTTAAAATGCCTGGGACCGGGGCAAGCGATGCACACAAGCTATCTGATATAGGCACATATGCCACAGAATTTTATGACAATATCACCGGATTAGATGACCTCATCGTTTCGATAAAATCCGGGAGATATGATGCTATAAAATTGGATATTCACCCTGGATAACAGGTAATTAACGAAGTTCTGATATCAATAGGTCAAAGGACTCTTGTTCTGTTAACTTTCCTTCCCTCACACGAATATTAGATTTCAAAAGATTATCGTGCATACTCATGATCCTGGCCTGGGAAATTTTCCTTTCCATCTCCAAAGTCTTCTGCAAGGGATAACCAGACAAATTAATATGCTTGCCAATATCACCTGTCGGGATTTTCCGACTCAATAGATGTTTAGCCAGTATTAGAAACCGAAGTTGCCTTTCTATCATCCTGACAATTCCAGAAGGTGATTCTCCCAACTCTATAAGCATTGATGAAGCATTCAGAGCATCTCTAGTCCGACCTTCTATTACAGAATCTACAACCCTAAACACATTTTGCTGTCTCACATAAGGCACCATAAGGGTTATATCTTCTCTAGTTATTAAACGGCCACGCGAGTAGGTTTTTATTTTGTTTAATTCAGAATCTATTAAACGCAATTCGCTTCCTACAGAATCCGCTATAAGAGCTACCGCAGTGCGTTCAATGTCGAGACCCAATTTCGAACAACGGGTGTTTATCCAATCTAATAGATCTCGATGTCTAAGCGGTGAAAATTTTTCAACCTGACCGAGTCTAAGAATAGTAGACAAGAGTTTATTAGAAGGTATTGGTTCTCTCTCAATTAGCAATAAATTGGCTGTTGGAGGCAAATTCTTCAACAGATCTGGAAAATTAAGCCACTCACCTAAATCTTTTTTTGAACCACCCAATCTATTAAGTAATCCCTCCACAATAACTAAGCGCCTATCAGCCATAAAGGGGACTGTCGTTAATGATGTTAACAGTTCCTCTATGGTTACAATATTTCCGTCTAACCTGGTGGTGTTGATATCCGACATTTCCGGCGGGGTTACTGTTAGGCGAAACTCCGATACTCGCTCTGAAAGCCTGTATTCATCTTTCCCTTCCAAAACAATTATCAATCTTTCACCTCAATGATGATCTCAACGAGTGTTATATTCAGAAATATAATAGAATCTAGGATAGACATAAAATAATCACAACTAAGCGAAAAACATGGGCCGATTACCAATAATTTTCTTGAAATTAATGCTTGATAGAAGAATCCCTATCAAATACAAGCTTTTACCTGCCTTAGGTCTTGCCTATGTCATCTTACCATTCGACATCGTCCCTGACATGCTGCCATTTCTAGGGTTTTTAGATGACATCATCATCCTTGTGGGTTCAATATTAATTTTTATGATTTTCGGCCCACTCAGAAAACTATCCGACACAATGAAAAATTCCAAAGCAAAAGAAAATCGACAAAAAGAAACTGATATTGTTGAAGGGAAATATCGCATAATCGACGAGCCTACTGACTCACAGTAATTCAATAGGAACTATGAGTCCATATGTTATAATTCCCATTCTTGTCAAACACAAAAAACGAACACAAACCCGTCATAAATACGATCAGGCTTGCGGGTTACAGGATTATTAAAAATGAGAGTTGTCTTTATAGAAGATGTTGAAGGGGTTGCATTAGGGGGAGAGGTTAAGGAAGTAAAAAATGGCTTTGCAAGAAATTACCTTATCCCTAAAAACCTCGCCGCACCGGCCACCCACAACAACCTACAAAGAATTCACAAACTCACAAAGAATGCTGCCACTTCCAGAACATACCGTCTGGATGAAATGAAAAATTTAGCCGGAACCTTAGACGGGACGGAAATAGGGATTGAAATGAGGGCTGGGTCCAATAATCGGCTTTACGGATCCGTGACTGGCACCATGGTGGCTGATGCATTGGCGGAAGAAACTGGCATCAAAATTGAAAGAAAATTGGTACAACTTGATGATCCCATCAGGGATGTAGGGACGTACGAAGTTCCACTAAGACTTTACTCAGATGTGAATGCTCTAATAAAAGTTACTGTTTACGCCACCGGTACTGACCCTTTTGAGATGGTTGCTCAAGAAGACGAAAAATCGGATGAGGACAAGTTATCACCGAAAGATAGCTTGGATGATATCCCTGAAGAGACCTCGAACTCAGAGGTAAAAGAAGACGTCCCAGTATCTTCTGTTAAGCTTGAGGAAAGTGATACGATAGAAACTGAATCCGAGCAAGACTCCCAAGAGTAGCGGGAAACTGAATTGCCGATAACATTTTGACTTGATTGCGTGGAAGCGATCATGTGATAATCGACAATCCAGACGCCAAATTTGACCCCGGGAGATTGGGTTGTACACCGATAGAACTCTGCCACACGATATCGAAGCCGAACACTCAGTCATAGGATCTTTGTTACTGGACGGAGATTCATTGTCAAAAGTATCCTCTATATTGAAGCCCACTGATTTTTACCTGGAAAAAAACCGCTACTGCTTTGAGGCTTGTTTGAATTTATCCGGTAGAAATGAGGTCATAAACCAAGTCACCGTAGCTCATGAATTATCTCTCCAAGAAAAATTGGATCCTGTAGGAGGATCCGTTCACCTATCAGATATGGTCAATGGGGTGCCAAGCCCTGCCCACATTTTACATTTTGCTCAAATAGTCCAAAGAACATCTATTATGCGGCAACTTGTGCAAGCTGCCGGATCTATTGCGAACATAGGTTATGAAAGTTCCCCTGACACTAACGACTCGTTAAACCGGGCAGAAGAGCTTCTTTTTGGCATCCGTTCTGAACGAGGAACAAGGGATTTTGCCGCATTACGCGATGTGCTAGACAACTATATGGCCGAAAGTCTACAGCCGGACATAAATAGGCTAGCGCCCATCCAAAGTGGTTACAACCAATTTGATCAGCTTTTGGGAGGGGGAATGCAGCGATCTGACCTACTGATAGTAGCGGCGAGGCCTAGCTTAGGAAAAAGTACCCTGGTCATTAACATGGCAGCGGCGGCGGCGGCTAATGGTAATAATGTTGGTATTTTCAGCCTAGAAATGAGTGCCGAACAGATAGCCCTCCGCCTTCTTTCAAGTGAAGCCCATGTAGATAGCCATAGATTGCGGCTTCAATTAATCAATGAAATGGAAGAGCAAAGACTCTTTGATGCAATTGGCAATCTTTCTGATCTTCCCCTATACATCGACGACACCCCATTTCAAACGATCGTTGAGATGCGTAGCAAAGCCAGACGCCTTCAAGCAGAGAGAGGTTTAGACCTAATAATAGTGGACTATTTGCAGCTAATAAATGGCAGTGGTGGTAGAAATGGCAACAGGGTTCAGGAAATGGGAGAAATATCAAGATCATTGAAAGGAATGGCTAGAGACCTTAACGTACCAGTGTTAGCCTGCTCTCAGCTAAGCCGAGCAATAGAACAACGTCCAGATCACCGCCCCATGCTATCCGATTTACGAGAAAGTGGCAGCATAGAGCAGGACGCCGATGTAGTTGCTTTCATACATCGTGAAGATAGATACGTCGACCCTGATGCCTGGGAAAAACGATATCCCACCCAGGAATATCCAGCTAACATTGCAGACATAATAATAGCAAAACATAGAAATGGTCGGACTGGGGGAATAAAGCTTTATTTTCAAGAACGTTTCGTTAAATTTGAGAATCTGGAAATTTATCAGCAAGACCCAGTAAGTGCATAATGGCATTTCAAGGTTTTATAAAAGGAGTGAGGTACATACCCGTTCCTGCTCCTGTATTCGGGGAATTGTTGCAGGAAATACAGGATATAACTGAGTTAAAAATAATTCTTCGAATTATCCGTCTACTACACAATAAAAAAGGGTTGGAAAGGTATGTGTCCATTGACGAACTGCTTGCAGATCGCGTTCTTTCAATCGGCATGGACTCGATGGATCTGGACACTCGGAGAACACATATCCTTCAGTGTTTGGAATCTTCAGAAAAACGAAAGATATTAATCAAAATCAACAGGAAAGATACTGATACATTCGCATATTTCTTGAACACAGAATTCGAAAGGCAAGCAATCGGGAAAATGAAGAGTATTGAACATCAACCTGACTTTGAGCCCTGGGAAACGGGCGAAGATAGACCAAATATATATTCTCTTTACGAACAGAATATTGGTATATTAACTCCAATTGTGGCAGAAAAAATCGGAGAAGCAGAACAAAGATACCCTGTGGAGTGGATAGAGGAGGCGATAACAGAGGCTGTATCTCTCAATTCAAGAAATTGGAGATATATTTCGAGAATACTAGAACGGTGGGAAATAGAGGGAAAACAAAATGGAGAATCTAGGAAGCATTCTGGCAAAGCTAGATACATTTAAAGCTAACAGAAGCAACGATCTCTCTCAAGATATAGATCTAGATCCACCTATAAATTGCGATATATGCAACGATAAAGGGTGGCTAACCCCCACACTTCCGACAGGTCACCAAGATTTTGGATCGATAAAATCTTGTGTATGCCGAAAAAGTGTAAAACAGGAAGAAATGACGACCAGGCTACTTTCATACAGTAACTTAGGGTCTCTCTCACGCTATACTTTTGAAACCTTAGATCTGAAAAATGAGACAACCCAACAGGATGGCGACGACATTTTTCGTGAGGCTTTCATAAACTGTTCCAATTATTCAGAACGTCCGAGTGGCTGGATATTGATCAATGGCCCACATGGATCCGGCAAAACTCACCTTTCTGCGGCGATAGCTAACAGGTGTATTTCAACGGGAAAGCCCGCCTTTTTTATATATGTGCCTGATTTAATGGA
>VFFY01000053.1 GCA_009392675.1 SAR202 cluster bacterium
ATTCTTGTTGAAGAAGGGTATTTTTCTTCAAGTAAACCACTTTCACCGATGTCTTGAATAATCCCATTTTGGATAAGCATTGCTGATTTATACAGAATCAGTCGGTTTAAATTTCCTGTAACAACAGTTGAATCTCGAATCAAATATTTCATCGGACAGCCTCCAAAACAAAGCTAATCATTGAGTGAGGATTTTTTTAACTGATCTTCTACTGATTTTCGAAATGATTCCGCTCCATTTTTCATTAACCCGTGGGAGGCAATAGTTATCAAATTGGCACCGAGTTCTATCAAATCGCTTACCCTGTTTATCTCAGTTGGAGAATTTCCTCCAACTCCGACCCACTTACCAGACGCTCGTATTTTCGGCACTACCATATCCATTACCTCCCAGATTTCAGCCTGAGAGGCATTCCCCATACTTTGACCAAGGTCGCCGGGAGCAACATGCAAAACATCCACCCCCTCAACTGAGGCAATTTCCTCCACATTTGAGATAGCTTCCACTTCCTCAACCATAGGGATCACCAGAATATTTTCATTTACAAATTTGATGGACTCGTCTCTCGACATACTCACACCGTAATCGTGAGGCCTACCACCTCCTATCCCCCTGTGTCCTTCGGGGTGGTATCTAGCAGCCTTTGCCACTGCTTCAGCTTGAGATCGGGTATTCACATGAGGAACTATTATTCCTTGTACCCCTCGGTCTAGAAACCTTAGAATCGTGGAGTCTTCATGGTTGGGAATACGAGCAATAGGAGTTATTCCAAATACCTCTGCTCCCCTGACCATATTTTCAACTTGATCGACGGACATAGAACCGTGTTCGCAATCAATCATAACGAAGTCGTAACCGATGGCTCCAAAAATCTCAACGGTACCCGGAGAGTATTCATGGATTATGGCTCCGAAGACAGGAAACCCATTTAGGAGTTTTTCTTTAGTGAGGTTTCGTCGCATCAATCTTCCTTTAATAATGTATTTAAACTGCAGAACTAAGACCTGATGCTTTCAATCCTGCTCAGATAGTGAGCCTAAGGCGATACTTTCAGTTTCATTGGGTCAAGTTAAGTTCTTTATAACCGCTGGCTGCAACTCCATCACACCTACTCCTGTAAGAGGCTTGGCTGCCACTGTATCTGGCGATGATTCTGGTTTGCCTACCTTCCAGGTTACTGTTAACTCCAGTCATCCAAGAATCCACTTGGTTGGATAAGAGACCTTCCCCTTGTTCTAATACATACTCATACCAACTGGCAACTGCCTCGGAGCTAGCTTCCGCACGAGTCAAGCCTCGTTCCTTCATATATTGAATTAGATCTGTTATCCATTCCACATTGTATTCAATACTGCGGGGATTGTTCCCCAAGAGTGCGTGAGGTCCCAGTATCATAAATAGGTTCGGGAAATTATTAATTTGGAGCCCTAGAAAGGTAGACAATTCTTGCTTCCATTGCTCCCTTAAGCTATACCCACCAGTTCCTCTGATGTCGATTCTGTCATAACTACCTAAAATAGCGTTGAAACCTGTGGCATATATTATGAAGTCGAACTCAAACTCCCTTTCTGTCGTCAATATTCCTTTTTGGGTGACTCTCTCAATGGGGGTCTCTTTGATATCTATTAGTTGGACATTATCTCGGTTGTAAGATTCATAATATTTAGTCTCTAATGGGACCCGTCTTGTGCCAAATCCATGGTCCTTGGGTATCAATTTTTCAGCTACCTGAGGATCATCCACTCGAGTTCGAATCTTGTCGGCTACGAAATCCGACATCGCTTTGTTGGCCTTCGGATCACTTAACATATCTTTAAAATTACCCTGCCATATTCCAAATCCCTTACTAGCATATAAATGTTCCCAGAACTCGTATCGCTTCCTTTCAGACACCTCAAAAGTTCCCCGGGGATCAACCGTATGTAAAAATCCGGCCTGAGTTTGGTCGCACCTATCAAACATCTCTTCGTATCCTGCCCTGATATGACTCATTTCTTCTGAGGAAATTTGGGAGTTATGAAGAGGTGCACACCAATTTGGGCGTCGCTGGAATACGGTGAGTTGACCAACATTTTTACAAATTTCTTGTATTGCCTGTACCCCACTAGCGCCGGTACCAATAATGCCTACTCGCTTGTTTGAAAAATTTACTGGTTTATGGGGCCAACGAGAGGTATGGAAAGAAGGTCCTTCAAAATCTTCGACACCTTCGATCTTGGGCATTGTTGGCTGAGATAGGAGGCCTACCCCTGCTATCAAAAACCTACTTCTGTACTGCTTCCCGTCACCTAGTGTAATTACCCAGCTTCTAGTCAGGTCATCGTAAATGGCTGATTTTACCTCGCTTGAAAATTGAATGTCTTTCAATAAATCAAATTTGGCCGCCACATGTTGAAGGTAGCGCAAAATTTCGGGCTGGGATGCAAAATGTTCTGACCAATCCCATTCCTCCAGAAGTTCTTGAGAGAATGAGTATGCATAGGAATAACTCTCTGAATCAAACCTAGCACCAGGATAACGGTTCCAATACCACGTTCCTCCCACCCCTGTACCAGCCTCAAATACCCGGACATTTAAACCAATCTCTCTTAATTTGTATAACTGATAAAGACCGGAAATACCTGCACCGATCACTATTGCGTCATAATCAATTTTTATATCTTGAGAGGATTGTTTTGAACCTGTGGCAGACCGCGTCATTAGTTTCCCGCCTATCATTAATTTCCCTAAATATACCTGTCAGCACACCAACATTTCAATAATTACGTGCTCAATCAACGATCTTTCATGATCATTTACAGTATTTTTTTTCAAGTGGCATAATTGACTGATCTAAGAAAGTCCCCGGAGGTCCTGGTAAGTTTATGGGCTATCGATATTTCATTTGCGATGTTTTTACTGACGAAAAATTTAGCGGTAACCAATTGGCCGTGTTTCCGGAGGCCCAGGGATTATCCGAGTGGCAAATGCAACACATTGCAAAAGAATTCAATTTTTCTGAGACCACCTTTGTCTTCCCGTCAGAATTTGGCCACACCAGAAAAGTGAGGATTTACACTCCAAATACAGAAGTACCATTCGCAGGCCATCCCAATATTGGCACAGCTTTTGCTTTGGCTCAAAGCGGGGAGTTTGGCAATATAGGACAAGGACTCCAGGTAGTCTTTGAGGAGAAGGCTGGTTTGGTTCCTGTCAAGATACAGCGAAAACCCACCGGTGATATTTGGTGTGAACTTTCGGCTCCTGAACCTTTATCTATCGGGGCTTCGGTTTCTATATCTCTTGTAGCTTCTGTCCTATCATTGGATGAATTGGAGATCCTTACTAGTATTCATCCACCCCAGGTTGCCTCGGTTGGGCTTCCGTTTCTATTCGTTGAAATTTCATCCGTTACCTCCCTCTTGAAGGCTCAAATAGACGTGGGGAAACTAGAATTTCTTGTTGCAAAGGCAGGGGTTTCATATATCCATCTGTATTGCAGGAACGTCGAGAATTTCGACATAAAAGCAAGAATGTTTGCCCCTCTTGATGGAGTGTTTGAAGATCCCGCTACAGGTAGTGCGAATTGTGCTCTCATTGGCTTATTAAGCCAATATGGAAGTCCCGACAACTCCAATGAGAATTGGACCATATCTCAGGGCGCAGAAATCGGACGCCCGAGTGTTTTATATGGGAGGACCCAAAAACAGGACGGAAAGGTTATTGGGGTTTGGATCGGTGGTAATAGTGTTCTCGTGAGCGAAGGGATTTTAAAAATCTAAGGTTTCATTTCTCAGTATTTATCTTCTGGTTAATTACTTTGCAATTGTGGCCTGCTTAAACTTAATTTGGTGAATTTTTCTTCCCAACTATTCCTAAATCGTAAATTTGGGGATGCTCCACATCCACCTTGATTCGAATTTGATCACAACAAATGTGCCGCAAACCGAGGAGATATCTACAACAAACATGAATTGGTAACGCTGGGTTAAGATTTGCTATATTAATCTGAGATCTAGGAAGTACTGCCCTAATTATGCAAATATCTTGATCGCATGTTTCAAAACCCTGACATCCACAGGAGTAGTACCAACTAATTCTCCATCTATGTTTAAGGTATCCTTTGTTTCGGGATGAAGGGAAAAACTGGAAGCCTGATAGTAGGTGACCTCCGGTTCATCGATGTGGGTGCCATCAAAAAGTTTAGGTAGAACCGAAAAGAGTCTTTTTCGGGTTATGTTTCCGTCTACCACGATGAGATCTATAAGCCCGTCACTCAGATCTGCGGACGGAGCCATTTTCATTCCTTTTCCTATGTGCACGGAGTTGCATGCGACTATAAAAGTAAACTGCTTATATATTGTTTCCTGATCCACAACTAGCCGGGCTCGCCGGCTTTTTCTCAGGAATATTTCAATAATACTTGAAATCGTATAACGTCTTGGACCCAACCAACGCAGTGTTTCTGATCGTTTCCCGACATCCGTTACAAGACCCCAGCCAATCAAGTTAATTGAATATCTTACAACTTGATTCATTTTAATCTGGGCCACATCTATGGAGCGAGTGTCTCCTGCAGCTATTGCTTTGGCAGCTTGTATTGGATCCGTGAGGCCCAGGTCATGAAGTACAGAATTTCCTGACCCGGCTGGGATTACACCTATCGGAATTACTTTTCCGTCAATGCGATTAAGAACCCCATTGACTACCTCATGGAAAGTTCCGTCACCTCCCACTAACAATAAGCCATCGTAAATATCTAAATCTAACGACGCCGCAAGCTCTCTGGCGTGCCCGGGGAATTCTGTATTTATTATGGACAGTTCAATGCCAGCTAAATTAAAAATTGGGGCAACAAGATCTAGAATCTGGCGGCCTTTCTTTTTTCCGCTATGAGGATTGACAATTAGGACAAATTTTATTGGAGTAACCTCTTACAGTGAATATAATAATGGAACCGAGTCCAATTATCTTAAATTAAAAAGGTAAGTAGATACTATCTACTCACGTGTTCTTGATAACCCAAAAGTATTGCCCGTTTTAACTGCTATTTAGA
>VFFY01000054.1 GCA_009392675.1 SAR202 cluster bacterium
TTATACTGCAGTGGATCATATGGTTGCCACTGGCCTATGGGAAATTGACCTGCTTGAAAATTTGGATTTTGATCTAATTAAAATATCCTTGAAGGCCTTCGATATAGATACAACAGTAGAGGCCTACAGAAGAATGTCAAAACTGATCCCATATCCTCTTCACCTAGGTATCACTGAGGCTGGTACAGCAAAATCAGGCAGTATAAGAAGTGCAATAGGATTAGGCATATTACTATATGAAGGCATTGGAGACACAATACGCGTAAGCCTTAGTGACGATTCAACTGAAGAGGTTATTGCTGGCTTTGAAGTATTAAAAGCATTAGGCCTAAGAAAAGAAGGAGCTGTTCTTGTGGCGTGTCCGAGCTGCGGCAGGGCTGATGTAGATGTAAGGGGCTTAGCCAACCAAGTGGACCAACTACTAAAGGACACAAAAACACATATTAAGGTCGCTGTTATGGGATGTGAGGTCAATGGTCCGGGAGAGGCCAAAGATGCCGATATTGGAATTGCCGCCGGAGTAGGGAAAGCAGTGATTTTCCGTAAAGGGAAAAAGTCAAAAATCGTAGATGAAGCTGACATGCTTACCGAACTGATGGCAGAAATTAAACAAGTCGAAAAAGACTTATCGCTGCCAACAAAAAACTCTGCTAGTTGATTCTTAGAAGGCATTTATCATATGAAATTATCACGTTTATTCGTAAGAACCTTGAGGGATGCCCCTAGCGGTACTGAGTTAATAAGCCACAAGTTACTGCTGCAAGCCGGAATGGTTCACCAAGTTTCTTCTGGCGTATACAGCTATCTGCCACTCGCATGGAAATCGTTGCGTAAAATAGAACAGATCATCAGAGAAGAAATGGATAATGCAGGAGCGCAAGAGGTAAAACTAGGGCTATTGCAACCAAGAGAGATTTGGCAAAAGTCCGGAAGAGACGAAATTTACGGACCGGATATGCTCAGGCTCCAGGACCGCAGAGGAAGGCACTTAGCCTTGCCTCCTACCAATGAAGAGTTGATGACCGAAACAGTAAAAAGTTTCATCCAAAGCTACAGAGATCTTCCATTTAATTTGTACCACATCCAAACAAAATTTAGGGATGAACCGAGACCTAGGGGCGGTCTGGTAAGAGTTAGAGAGTTTGACATGATGGACGCCTACAGTTTTGACATTAATACGGAAGGGTTAGACTTAAGTTATGACTTAATGATCAGTGCATATGTCAACATTTTCAAGCGCTGCGGAATTGAAACTGTAATAGTGGAGGCAGACAGTGGTGCAATCGGGGGCAAAGATTCTAAAGAATTTATTCTTCTATCAGATTCAGGTGAGGACACAATAGTAATGTGTGACAATTGCTCTTATGCGGCCAATGGGGAAAAATCAGAATTCAGCAAGTTATCTATTCCCACCGAACCCGCGGCGGGCCGAAAAGAAGTGCCTACTCCCGGGGTAAAAACCATAAACCAACTCTGCGAATATCTCTCAGTAGGCCCGGAAAAAACCCTCAAGTCAGTCTTCTACAAATCGGCCCAAGAATTCCTTATCGTAGTGATTCGTGGTGATTTGGAAATTAACGAAGTAAAGTTGAAGAACAGTATTGGAGGAGGTGATTTAAGACTGGCCACAAGAGAAGAAGTTGCCGAACAAGGATTAATATCAGGTTCTGCCTCTCCAGTAGGAGTGGGCGGAATTAAGGTGATTGCAGATGACTCTATCACCTTGGGCAATAATTTTCTGGCAGGTGCGAATAAAGAAGGGTACCATCTATCGGGCATAAATCACCCAAGAGATTTTCAGGCTGAAATACTAACTGATATTGCTTTGGCGGAAGACGGGTTTTTATGCCCGAATTGCACTGGAACCTTGCATACAAAACGAGGAATCGAAATCGGGCATGTATTTAAATTAGGCACGCGATATTCCGAGTCGATGGACGCCAAATTCCCAGACCAACACGGAAATCTACAACCTATAGTGATGGGGTGCTATGGAATTGGGGTCGGGCGGATTCTCGCTGGGGCAATAGAACAACATGCTGATAAAAGAGGGATAATATTCCCAAAAACCATTTCTCCATACGAGGTGATACTTACATCTCTGAACACTGATAATATCCAGGTCATGGAGACATCAGAGAACATATACACCGAAATGTCACAAGCGGGTATTGAGGTCCTTTGGGACGACAGGCAAGAATCAGCTGGAGTCAAATTCAATGATGCAGACCTATTAGGCATGCCGTTGAGAGTGGTTGTAAGTAGCCGAAACATAGAAAACAATGTGGTTGAAATTAAAATCCGAAATGAACAGCAGGGATATACTATCCCAATCAAAAATTGCAATGAAGAAGTGGCCAGGCTACTGGAAAAGTAAACGGACAAGAAATGGTGACTTGGCCTAACAAAATAGTTTGCCCTATAGTGATAAGTTTTGATCTCGATGGCATCAGTGGAACCATTAACAGAAATCCAGCATCCAAAAATTTACCCACTTTAATGTCTATGAGAGAATATGGGCCTTCAATCGCAACACCGAGAATTTTAGATCTATTGGATTCCCACAAAATAAAGTCTTCCTTTTTCATTCCAGGGTTCATAGCCGAAACACATCCAGAATTGGTATTAGACATTCACAGAAGAGGCCATGAGATAGGGAACCATGGCTATATGCATGAACCTCCTGCCACATTGACGCCACAAGAAGAGGAACACGTACTACTTCAAGGCTCGGAAATACTAAAAGATATAACAGGGCAGTCTCCAATAGGGTATAGATCTCCTAGTTGGGAATTGAGTCCCGATTCATTGGAAATATTGAAAAGAAATCACTTTTTATATGACTCAAGTATGATGGGGAATGACGTTCCATATCTTATCCATACCAGAGAAGCACCTATGATTGAAATTCCGATACACTGGGAGTTAGATGATCACCCGTTTTTCAATTACATTCCTTTCCTTAATCAAACTAATGTGATGGCGAGCCCTCAACATGTATATTCAATATGGTCTGCAGCATTCGAGGGTTTATATAAATATAAAAGAACCTTTGTTTTAACTATGCACCCATGGATTATAGGAAGGCCAGGCAGACTCAACATGTTGGATAAATTGATAACCATGATAAAAAGTTTTCAAGGAACTTCTTTCATGGCATGTAAAGATCTTGCGGTTCTAAAAGAACATGATTACATGTAGAAGGGTTTGAAGAAGGGATAGGCCTGATGATAACATTTCAAGGTTTAATCCCCACTGTAATCTGCCATATATATGGTTTGCCATTATAACTAGGAGCAAAATAAACCAAATGCCCTTACCCAAACGCATGAAGTTTGGAATTTTCCTAGCACCTTTCCATTGGCTGGGAGACAACCCAACTCTCGCCCTAGAAAGGGATCTAGAAACGATACAGTGGTTGGATCACCTAGGCTTCGATGAAGCTTGGATAGGTGAGCACCACAGCGCAGGATGGGAGACTATATCTTCTCCTGAAGTATTTATGGGAGTCGCTGCAGAAAGGACCAAGCATATCAAATTAGGCACAGGAGTTGCCAGTTTGCCATATCACCATCCTCTTATGCTTACAAATCGTATGGTTCTATTAGATCATCTGACTCGAGGAAGGGTGATGCTGGGTGTAGGTCCAGGTGCTTTAGTTTCTGATGCCTATGCCCTTGGCATTGAGCCATCTTTACAAAGACCTCGTATGGACGAAGCAATAGGCATAATAAAAAGGCTTCTTACAGAAACAGAGCCTATAACCTATGAATCTGACTGGTTCACTTTGAGGGAAGCGTTAATACACTTGAGACCTTACACAGAACCACATTTTCCGATGGCCGTTGCAGCAGCACAGTCACCTTCAGGAATGGTTGCAGCCGGAAAGCATGGTCTAGGAGTACTTTCTGTTAGTGTAGTGAGAGGTGGAAGCATAGCATCTAATTTGGGAGACTTCTGGAAAATCGCAGAAGATACAGCGGAAGAATACGGTCAAACCGTAAACAGGAGTGACTGGAGGATCGTCTTACACGTTCACTTGGCTGACACCAAAAAAGAAGCCATGGACCAAGCAAGAGAAAAATCAGCCGCATACCAATACGACTATTTCCACCAAACTATGGGAACACCTTTTGATTACGACGGACCCAAGGACAAAATAATAGACTACATGGTCGATAACGGGGCATGGTGTGTAGGAACACCAGACGATCTAATAGAAAAAATCAAAGACCTAGGTGAACAGAGCGGAGGATTTGGCGGTTTTATGATTCAGGCCACAGAATGGGGCACCAGGGAACAAGTGAGGCACAGTTACGAATTGATAGCCCGATACGTCATGCCTCATTTCCAAGGCTCACTTACTAATTTGGTAACATCTCAGAAATGGTCTGAAGACAATAGAGATAACTTACAAGCCTTGAAA
>VFFY01000055.1 GCA_009392675.1 SAR202 cluster bacterium
GGGGTACTTTTCACCTTTCCTTCACAGTACTGGTTCACTATCGGTGTCCAAGAGTATTTAGCCTTGGAGAGTGGTCTCCCCAGATTCCCACAAGATTTCTCGTGTCTCGCGGTACTTAACAAAATCTCAAGAGTTTCGTCACTTTCGCCTACAGGACTATCACCTTCTATGGTCGTCCTTTCCAGGTGCGTTTGGCTAGTTCAGAATTTTCTTACTCTTCGCCCTCATTCGAGGTTCAGGCGGAGAAATGTTGCAACACCACACGGACATAGGACCTCATTCCACTAAGCCCGTCTGGTTTAGGCTATTCCCCTTTCGTTCGCCACTACTAGGGGAATCTCGGTTGATTTATACTCCTCGCGTTAATTAGATGTTTCAGTTCACGCGGTTCCCTTTCCTTACGGAATGTCCTGGTACGACCCAGGACGGGTTTCCCCATTCGGGTATCCCCGGTTAAGCTCGTTAGACAGCTAGCCGAGGCTTTTCGCAGTCTTACCACGCCCTTCTTCGGCTCTTGGACCCAAGGCATCCACCGTAATCCCTTAATAACTTGACCCACATTAAGGCAATTCTATTGTTATTGTTTGCCTGTTCCTGGCTTTTGGTGCATAAATAAACCAAAAGCCGTGACCTCATAAATGAGGTCGGGACTCGTTATAATTCGACAGAATTCAGTTGTTAAGGTGCAAAAAAAAAGCCGGGGGGAATCCCCCGACCGAAGTCAGGATCCTATAGGTCTTTATGTTTAAATCTCTGTAGTCATCCTATTTCAAACTCTAGTTATAAAGTCTATACCTGACTAAGTTCCTAGTCAACATGGAATATTGCCTAATTTTCAACTCAAATCTAATCGGAATTTTTTTACCTATCAACATTCGTGCCCTGCAGTATAATCTCCTTCGTAATGAAAATAGAAAAACAAAATATAACAATAAATCTCCTTGATGCTGAAGAGAGAATTCATGAAGGAGACACATTCCTATTGACCAACCACCGATTGATGGTGTCAAGCAAGCCAGGTCGAGCCTCCAATGTATGGGAGGAAGCCCAGTTGGAAGAATGTTTAGACCCAAAACTGAAAAATGCAGGGAAATCAAGTAGGAAATGGTTGGGGTACAGGCTGCTAGTTGTAGGTTTTGCCATGATAGGGCTTCAAATGATTCCCTATCTCTTTTTTGGGACCAATGTATTGGGAAAATTACCCGGTTTAATAGAGTCACTTTATTTTCTAGCTTCTATGCTTACAGCAACCACAGGAAGCTATTTAACTTTAGGGAGTTATTTGAATAGGCCGCCGCATACATCAATCTTATTTGGGGTTCCAGGGTCCAAAGATCTTTTGGCTATTTTCCCCGGCTGGGATAGCGAAGAAGCCAGTGAACTTGTATCTAAATACCGAAGAGCTAAAAGAAATGTGTAGGCTGATCTTTCAATTACAAGAAGTTTTGAGCTACAAAATTTAGGAGGCTTCAAAAATGATAGAAAGCATTGGAACATTGTATGCAGGCCATATCGATCTCGAATCAGTGGGATTTGATTCGATTCCTGCCAATGAACGCATTTATAGCGAAGAGGAACTCAATACTGTTTATTCCAAAGCTGAATCAATAGCCAAAGTGATGGACTCCAATGGGTATGATATTTTGTGGATGGCAGAACACCACTTTCAAAAAGAAGGCTACGAATGCATTCCTAATGTATTAATGCTGGCTGTCCATCTAGCTCATTTAACTAAAAACATAAGGATTGGATGTGGTTTCAATGTGTCGCCGATGTGGCATCCGCTAAGGATGGCAGAAGACTATGCAACGGCCGAAATATTAACCAATCAACGGGTCGTTTTTGGGGTGGGCAGAGGTTATCACACAAGAGAAGTTGAATCTTTCGGGAATCCAATGCTGGACGGCGATGCAAACCGAGAATTATTTGAGGAACAGGTAGATGTAATGTTTAAGGCATTTCATTCAGATTCCTTTTCCCATGTTGGGAAAAATTATGTGATCCCTCCCGAGGTTCCGTACCGGGGATACGATCTAAAGGAAATAACCCTAGTACCTAGGCCGTTGCAACGCCCTGTAGAGTGCTGGCAACCCATAGTCAGTGCTAGTGGACGGGGGTTGTCTTTTATGGCCAAACACGGCATCAAGGGAATCATTGGGGGAGGTGCTGCACCTGGAGGGGCTAGCGAAAATGTCATTAAAGAATGGCAGAGGGTGCAGTCACAATACGGGATAGAGACAGATCTTGGCGGAAATTTATGTATAGGCTTTTCATTCCACATAGCTGAGAGCGAAAAACAAGCAATTCATGAAGCCAGGCCATTTTTTGAAGAAAACATGAAGATGTTCGCTCCTTTAGGAATGGTAAAAGGACTGACCGATGATCAAATAGACCAATTGTCTAAAGGGTCGCGCTTTGCTAAAAATGCAGATTTGCCTACCCTTGAACAAGCAGTAGAATCAGGGAGCTGGTTGGTGGGTACCCCAGAATCGATTACAGAGAAATTATTAGAAATACAAGACAGATACCCAGGTCTCAAGGCTATAAATGTTGGACAAGTAATAGGAACGCCGGAAAAAATAATACTTGAACAACTGGATCGATTCGGAAAGGAAATCATGCCGAAGATAAAAAAGACAGAATTTTCAAAGGCTTGATATTCGTTAGCACCAAAAGGATTTAAAACCAAATTCATGAAAAATATGAAAGAAAAAAGAGTTTTAGTTATTACTCCCCATCCAGATGATGCTGAGAGCGGGGCAGGTGGAACAATAGCGAAATGGTCCCACCTTGGAGCAAACATTGTTTTGGTAGTTTGTACTAACGGAAATAAAGGCACCAACGATCGGTCTATATCCTCCGAAGAATTAGCCCAAACCCGAAGAAAAGAACAGCTAGAATCTGCCAAACTGCTAGGTCTCACAAATGTCGTTTTTCTAGACCACCCTGACCAAGGTGTACAGGATGGGGATCCGTTCAGGAAGGAGCTTGTCCGAGAAATACGAACTCATCGCCCAGACATAGTTGTAACCATAGATCCTGAAAGAAAATGGGTAAGGCATCAGGATCATTTTGTGACTGGTCGAGTAGCCCTTGATGCTGTTTTTCCCTATGCTCGTGACTATTTAGCATACCCGGACTTGATAACAGAAGGGTTGGAACCTCACAAAACCTTGGAGGTGTATCTTTGGGGTACAGATGATCCTGACACTTTTATAGATATTGATGATCATTTTGAAGACAAAATAAACGCGCTCTATTGCCATGCGAGCCAAATGTCTACCTCGATAGATGAGGGACGAGTGAGACTAAGAAATAGATTTTCAGTGCATGGGCCAAAGGTCAATGCAGAAGTTGCTGAGGCTTTTAAACGTCTGGAATTAAGGTCTTAGTAACTCTTTAGGTTGAATGTTTTTTCCACCAGTTTATATATCTTGAAGGTGGGAGTAAGCCTTTTGAATACTTGTCGGTTAATTCATCATATTGGTTTGTTACGGACTTTTTCAATTCCTCTAAAGACCCATTATTCATCGTTACAATATCTGAAGCCGGGGCCCGGTCTTTCCATTTCTTTTGACTTGAAAGCCTTTGTGTAGCTTCCTTCTCACTAAAATTGTTTCTAGCTTTAAGTCTTTTTATCACCATTTCGTCATCCACAGCGAATAACCAGGTTATGTCGCTATATATCCCATATCCGGCCTCTATGAAATTGACAGCCTCCATGAGGCCTACCTCAAGGAGGCCGAGGGTGTTTCTCCACTCCTTCATCACTCCACTCACTTCAGCTTTAATATCACCGATTGCCGTGGTGAGTTCAGACATTTTTTCAGGGTTTCCGAACACTTTGGATCCAAGTTGCTTTCTGTCGATAAATCCATCGGCCCCTATCACCTCATTTCCAAAGGATTTCACGATGCGATGAAAAGCCGGTTTACCGGGATCGTACATTCTGTGAACTAATTTATCGGCGTCGCAATGTGTTCCCCCGAGACTTTCTAAAACCTGGCAGGCTGTGCTTTTGCCTGAGGCTATTGCCCCCGTAATTCCTATAACTAACGGCATTTACAAATCCTCTGCTGAGTTCAAAGGTTCGTAGCCTAATACTTTTCTTGGGTGCTCTAGATCTCGATATGACCATCTATTGTTTGATGTGGCTAAAAAAACATCGTATTTCACTTCGCTGGGTGCATCAATAGATAATTGCAGTATTTGACATACATCTTCATGGCTTAGATATATGGATTTTTGACGGGCATCGGAAGGGATATTGTCCTTTGTAACTGAGCCTATCCGAATGCACAGCATAGACATATCGTAAGTATCGGAAAAGTGCCGTGCCAAAGCCTCTCCCCAGACTTTCGTTGCCCCGTAAATCCCCCCCGGCCATATGTCTCGATGGGTGATAAGTGGAATAGGTCCTTTAACATTTTGATAGTTGCCTTGGGCGATCTCCCCATATGGGTAAATGTTCTCCACTCCCCTTACCGTGCTACCGCTGCTGGCGTATACAACCCTTTTTACTCCAGCTGCCCTAGCAGCCTCAAAAACGTTATATGTGCCTATGATGTTGGCTGGAAGTTGTTCTTGAAAACTGTCTGAGCCGAGATATGCGGCTAAATGGACTACCACATCAATGTTTTCGAACGCGGGCCTTATTTGCTCTAATTCTGAGATGTCGGCTGAATGCGTGGATACTCCTTCAACAAAACTCCGATTTAGGGCCGACAGTTGATATTCGCCATTAGAAATTAAATGATCTTTCAAAAGGCCTCCAATCAATCCGCTCATCCCAGTGATTAAAATTCTTTTTACCAAGTTATTCTCCGTTTATAGCTTTCCTTACTGCGGCTGGATTCATAGGTAATTCCGTCATTCTTATACCGATGGCATCGTATATCGCGTTGGCTATTGCGGCCAGTGGAGGCACTATTGCAATCTCCCCAACTCCACGCACCCCGTATGGATGCAGCGGATTTGGAACTTCTACGATCAACGCTTCAATCATTGGTAAATCCAAGGAAGTGGGCATTCTGTAGTCGAGAAGGCTAGCGTTGGTCATCCCCCCCGAATCGTTTATGAAATATTCCTCATTTAAGGCCCATCCAATTCCTTGTACCACGCCTCCTTGTATTTGACCTTCTACATAACTGGGATGTACAGCCTTTCCAGCATCCTGGGCAGCTGTGTATCTGAGAATGGTCACCTTTCCTGTTTCTATATCAACCTCAAGATCAACTACGTGTGTGGCGAATGCGCTACCTGGACCTCTTGGGTCAAGGTTGGCCCTGCCGACTACGGGTCCCCCAGTTTCTGGAAGATGGCTTGCCAGTTCCCTAAAAGACATTTTCAACTCGGTGTCAGAAGAATGTATGAAAACACCGTTTTCAAGTTTTATATCATCGAGGGAGGTTTCCCATACTTCCGCGGCTCTTTCTAGCATTTGTCTTTTGACATCTTGGGCAGCCTCATAGCTGGCCCAGCCAGTTTTGAATGCTCCTCCACTACCTCCTGTCATAGAAGTATATCCAATGGTTTCGGTATCTCCTACCTGTGGATTTACGTCATCAACATGTATTCCCAGCACTTCCGCAACATGCTGTGCCGCAACTGGTCTTAAGCCTCCGATGTCCATAGAACCTATAGTGAGGTTCACGGTGCCATCAAAATTTACGTTAGCCACAGCACAAGCTGCTCCACTTCCATTGATCCAAAACCCGGAGGCTACCCCCCGTCCAGACTTTTTGCTGCTCTTTGGTGATTGATAATGGTCGTGCTCTTTGGTTGTTTGAAAGGTTTCTATACATCCGATTAATGGATTATTTATTCCTGAAACTCTGGTTGTACCTTCTTTGGCTCCGTTCATTATTCTTAGGTCCAATGGATCTATACCAGTTTTTTCTGCCAATTCATCGATTAAAGTCTCCGCGGCAAACGCGCCAATTGGTGCGCCAGGGGCCCTGTATGCGGTGGTCTTCGGCTTGTTATTTACTATGTCATAGCCATCTATTCTCACATTCTCAATTGCATATGGAGTAAATATACAGTTCGAAGCTGCCCCGACAGGGGAACCCGGATAAGCACCAGCTTCAAACTTTAAATCTGCTTGAGCCGAGGTGATTTTCCCATCTTCAGTAGCCCCAATTTTTACCTTCATGTAGGAGCCGGAGGTTGGACCTGTAGCTTCTAAAACTTCCGAACGTGACATTGTCATTTTCACTGGATATCCAGTGATTTTAGATAACAAGGCAGCCACTGGTTCTAAATATATCGTGGTTTTACCACCGAATCCTCCCCCAATTTCCATGGGGATCACTTTAATTGCAGATACCGGTACCCCTAGAACCAAAGATGTTCTGTCCCTAATTTGGAAATGTCCTTGAGAGCTGCCCCAGATAGTTATTTTATTGTTTGCAGTCCACCACCCAGTTGCTGAATGGGGTTCTATATAGCCTTGGTGCACAGTTGAGGTTCTGAATTCCCTCTCAAGCACAAGGTCAGCTTGATCGAAGCCCTTATCGACATCTCCAATTTCTAAAACGCCGTGGCTAGCAATGTTGTTTTTGTATTGATCGTGTAATAAAGGAGCACCGTCTGATATGGCTTCCTCCACTGTAGAGACATGGGATAATTCCTCATATTCTACTTTGATGAGGGCAAGGGCCTCTTCCGCAGCGTGAGCGCTGTTCGCTGCCACAGCAGCTACAGCGTGTCCCTTATATAAGACCTTGTTTGAGGCTAATATATTACTGGTTTGCTGTTGTAGGTTTATAGCAGGGCCGGGGATCTTTGAGACAGCCTTGTCTTCTTGGGTAGGGAAGTCATGGTTTGTGATTACAGCATGGACATCTGCCAACTTTTCCGCTTCTGAGGTGTCTATCGACAATATCTTGGCGTGAGCATGGGGGCTTCGTAGTATTTTGCCATGGATAAGCCCAGGCAGATCGATATCGGCCCCGTAGAGAGCTATTCCTGTCACTTTGTCAAAGCCGTCGTGTCTGACCGGCCGACTGCCAATTGAGGCGAATTTTTGAGTTGAGTGTGTGGTTGCCATTAATTTGCGTCCTCACTAAGCTAAAAGTGTTTAAATGATGTTCAAATGGTTTGTCGTACTAAGTTTAGGAACAGCCCTTTGAATGATGTCCCTGTCGACTGGATTGTAGCATAGGACATACCGGGTTTTCGTACCTAGCCTATACCTATATGTTATAATTTCGTGGCTTTTGAATGGCGGAGATATTCCGCCATTTTTTGTCTGCTTTTCTAACTGGTAGGCTGTTGATGGAAAAAGGAGAACTCAGCTTGATAGAAATAATAAATGGAGGTGGGGTCGCCTCAGCTTCCGGCTTTACAGCTGGATCCACACACGCAGGTTTGAAAACCGAAACGGGTGTGCCTGATTTGGGAATAATTTTATCGGACCGACCAGCCAACTCAGCGGCGACATTTACCACTAACAGCATAGAATCCCCTTCAGTCACAGCCAGTCGTAAAAGAAAAAAGGCTGGTATTTCAAGAGGAATTGTGGCCAATAGCGGCTGCGCCAATTGCAGCGTAGGCTCCCAAGGGTTGACCGACGCGGAAGAACTGGCTTCCTTGGCTGCTAGTCATGTTGGTGTGTCGGGCGATGATATTTATGTGGCAAGTACCGGGATGATCGGAGTGGAACTTCCGATGGCATTGATCCGTCAAAATATCGGCAATATAACACTTTCAGATGATGGTGGCACTGAGTTTGCGAATTCTATAATGACCACAGATTCCAAGCATAAAGAGCGAGCGGTTTCATTTATGCATGATGGTAAGACTGTCACAGTGGGAGGTGCGGCGAAAGGGGTTGGGATGATTCATCCAAATATGGCAACAATGCTATGTTTCATTACTACAGATGCTGACGTTGATCAAAAGTTTTTACAGAGTGTCCTATCCGAATCAGTAGCAGTCTCCTTTAATATGACCGATGTTGATAGCGACCAGAGCACTAACGATTCCGTTATTATTTTGGCGAACGGCGCTTCAGGAACTGAGCAGATTGAAGAAAAATCGGCAGGTGCTGATACTTTTGTTGAAGCTCTTAGGTATGTTTGTACTGAGCTTGCCAAAGAGTTGGCAAGAGATGGGGAAGGAGCTCAAACGCTCATAGAAGTCATTGTTGAAGGGGCCCATTCAACTGAAGAGGCGCGTAAATCAGCTAGAGAAATTGCATCTTCCCTTTTGGTGAAGGCCATGGTACACGGGAAAGATCCTAACTGGGGACGATTAGTAATGGCTCTGGGTAAAAGCTCTATCCAGCTCGAGGAACAAAAAATAGATATTTTCATAAGTGATATCCATATCGTACATAAAGGCATCGCAATACCTTACCTGAAAGATGCAGTGGTAAGCGCCATGAATTCTGAACAAGTGGATTTTAGGATAAATCTCAATATTGGAAATTCGTCTGCTACTGCTTGGGGATGCGATCTCACTGAAGAATATGTGATCTTTAATTCTGCATACAGCACCTAATGGTGAGCAAATGTTTAGCGAAATAAACCACTTCCAATCCGATGATCGTTCAGAAATACCAACGAGTATAAAAAGCAATGATGAGAGCGGAGATCAACAACCGGGAGCTGGTGATATCCCAGCGAATCAACAATCACTGACTGTTATCAAGATTGGTGGAAGCACTTTGGGTAATCATGATACTACCCTGATGGATTTAGTGGAACTACAAAAAAAAGGGGAAAATTTTGTTGTAATACATGGGGGTGGTAAGACAATATCGGAGTGGATGGAAAAGCAAGGTGTTCGACCGAAATTTGTTAATGGATTGAGGGTCACCGATTTACAAAGTTTAGATATTGTCGTAGGAGTTCTTACTGGAGTTATAAATAAATCTCTTGTCGCTTCCATAAACTCATTGGGCGGGAGAGCGATTGGTATTTCTGGTGCGGATGGTAATATGGTAAACGCAGAAATTGCTGATCCTCAATTGGGATATGTCGGTAAGATTAAGTCAGTAGATACGGCTCCGATAAAGACAATATTAGAAGCTGGTTATATTCCGGTGATAGCCCCAGTGGGGATTCATTCAGACTCAGATGACCACAATAAATTACTTAATATCAATGCTGATACTGTAGCCGGGTATGTGTCTTCTGCTATTAATGCAGACCGGATGGTTTTCCTTACCGACGTGGAAGGAGTTTTAGACTCTTCAAAGCGGTTGATTTCGCGTATGACAAAACGTCAGGCTGATTCTTTGGTTTCATCTCATGTGATTGATGGTGGAATGATTCCTAAAATGGAAGCCTGTATCGAGGCCCTTTCGGGTGGAGCAATATCGCAAATCGTTGATGGTCGCGCACCAGGAGCTTTAAAAGATGTAATTACCGGTCATAATTTAGGTACCCGTATAGGCTAATAAAGGTTATAACATGGCAAGTGCCCCTTTTCCCTCATTTGATTTCGATCCGTCTTCAATTAAAGACAAACTTAACGGCAAGATAAAATGGATAGTATTGGGATTGATTTTTGTCCCTATATTTTTTCTGTTATGGCTTGCTAGAGGAATTTTCACTGATTACCTTTGGTACTCAAAGATGGGCTTTGAAGATGTTTTTATCACGATTATTCTGACCAAAGTCATATTATTTTCCATAGGATTTGCTTTTGTCTTAGCATTAGTTTTGGCAAACCTTTTCTATGTGAATAGAAAAACAGCTGGGCCCTTAAACACTCCTCTTCCCGATAATTTGATAGGGATCATCAAGAAACTGCTGGTGATAATATGCGTGTTGATATCCCTTGTTTTAGCAGTAATACTCGGCTCCGTGATGGCCTCCAAATGGGAACTCTTCCTAAGATTTAGTAACGCGGCCGGATTCGGGGTTAAAGATCCTTTACACGGTATTGATCTTTCTTTTTATGTTTTTGAATTACCCATTTATACTTTTCTCCAAGGTTGGCTTCTTGCCTGTGTTGGAGCCACTATTGTGGCAACAATCGCATTGGCTTTTTTGAATTTTACCCTCCGAGGTACCGCGTTCACCTTAACCACCCCACTTCGTAACCACCTACTTGTTTTAGGCTCACTAGCTATTTTGATCCTTTCTGCCGGATATTGGATTGATAGGTTGGAACTGGTTAGATCTGAACATGGAATTATTTACGGGGCCGCATACGCAGATGTGTACGCACGACTACCCGCTTATTTGGTGTTAGCTATATCCGGTTTACTTGTTTCTATAGTTATGCTTGTAGGATCTTTTCTGGGTAAACTGAAATTATCCTTGGCTCCTGTCGGGATTTGGGTGATCTTGATAATTGGGCTTGGTACAGTCTGGCCTTCTGTCGTTCAGCAATTTTCAGTTGATCCTGACGAGTTTGTTAAGGAGACAAAATATATTGAACGCAACATAGAATTCACTAAACTTGGGTTTGGTTTGGAAAAGATAGAAGAGGTTTTCTATGAGGCAGAAGGAGAAATTACTGCAGAGTTAATGGAAGAAAATATTCCAACCGTCGAAAACATTCGACTTTGGGATTACAAGCCTTTAACGAATGTGTACAAACAAATTCAATTAATCCGACCCTATTACGATTTTAAAGACGCTGATGTCGATAGATACACCGTAGATGGTGAATACAGGCAGGTGTTGTTAGCTGCAAGAGAAGTTGCACCAGAAAAGCTCAAAGAAGAAGCACAAACCTGGATTAACCAAAAACTGTTTTACACCCATGGAATAGGTATAGCCATGAGCCCAGCCACAGAATTTACCCCAGAAGGCAGGCCCATTTTTTTCGCAAAAAATATCCCAGCTAACGGTGAAATCCCTGTTTCATCTCCGGAACAAGGTGCTTCCGTGGATATTATTGTCAAGAATCCTAGAATTTATTACGGTGAAAACACAAAAGACTACGTGATAGTTGATACGAACACACAAGAATTGGATTATCAGACAGGAGAAGGAGACTTAATCGTAGGAAATTACGAGGGGTCTGGAGGGGTATCGGTCGGGTCCTATTTCAGGAAGTTACTTTATGCCTGGCAAATGAGAGATATAAACATCCTGATTAGTAGTCAATTAAATGAAAATAGCAAGATTCAATACAGACGGTCAATTGAGGAAAGAATCTCAACCCTGGCTCCCTTCCTGAAGCTGGATAAAGATCCCTACATAGTGGCAACAAATGATCACCTGTACTGGATCCAAGATGCCTATACGACATCCGATAAATTTCCGTACTCACAGCCTACAGACGAAGACGAGACTAGCTTGGGTCACTACAATTACATAAGGAACAGCATTAAAGTAGTCATGAATGCCTATACAGGGGATGTAGGGTTTTATATTTGGGACACCACTGATCCTGTTGTCCTTACTTATCAAAAAATGTTCCCAACATTATTTTCAGATCGGGATTTGATGCCGTCCGAATTAATTTCGCATGTAAGGTATCCACAAGGACTCTTTGCCATCCAAGCCGAGAAATATATCAAATACCACATGGAAAAACCACAACATTTTTATGGAAATGAAGACTTGTGGGCTTTTCCTCGAGAGAAATTTGGACAGCAGGAAGGATTACAGCCACTTGAGCCATACTACGTGATTATGCGGCTTCCTGGGGAGACAAAAGAAGAATTCGTTCAGTTGATTCCATACACCCCTGACGGAAGGCCTAATATGGTCGGTTGGTTGGCCGCAAGAAGTGATGGTTCTGAATATGGCAAATTAATAGCCTTCAACTTTCCTAAGGATCGCCAAGTGGATGGACCCGAACAGGTGGAAGCTAGAATAGATAATGATCAAGATATTTCTGCTTGGTTTACGCTTAGATGTACAGAAGGATCGACATGTATAAGAGGGAACCTGCTAGTTATTCCAATAGGAGATAGCATCCTTTATGCTGAGCCTATATATATACAGGCAGAAGGGGTGAGCTTTCCAGAACTTAAAAAAGTGATTTTGTCTACGGCAGACAGGGTCGTCATGGGAGATTCGCTAAATGATGCCTTGTATCAAATTACTGGTGTGAAAAACACTATTGCAGCGACGCAAGGAAATGTTAAAAAGAAAGATACACCGGCACCAGTGAAGCTAGAGGATGTCGAGAATAGTAAGTTGGATCAAATAAGAAATTCTATTAGGAATCTTAAAGCCGAGTTAGATACGATTGAAGCTTTGTTCGAAAACTTGGAAGATGTAATAAAAGGAGATTGATATGACTAGTACTGCGGAGTGGAAAGAACTCGAAAGCAAATACTACATGTTTCTTGTTAGGCGCCAGCCTATGGTACTTGAGAGGGGACAAGGTGCGAGAGTATGGGATGTCGAGGGGAAAGAGTACTTGGATTTCACCTCTGGTTGGGCTGTCAATAACGCAGGACACTCAAATCCAGTTATTGCTGAGGCAATAGCCGAACAGGCAAAAACCTTAGTCCAGACTTCGAATCAGTTTTATACTATCCCTCAGTTAAAGTTAGCTGAAATTTTGGTTGAGAATAGTTGCCTAGACAAAATTTTTATCTGCAATAGTGGAGCAGAAGCTAACGAAGGGGCAATCAAATTAGCAAAAAAATATGGAAAAAAACATAAAGAAGGGGCTTACCACATAATAACGGCCCTAAATTCATTTCATGGTCGTACCATGATGAATGTTTCAGCCACCGGCCAGCCGCATTATCAAGAGCTTTTCCAGCCTATTCCCACCGGGTTTTCACATGTTCCATACGATGATCTAAACGCGGTCAAAGAGGCTACAACCGACAATACTGTTGCGGTGATGATTGAACCTGTTCAAGGGGAGGGGGGAGTAAACATTCCTTCCGTCGAATATTTAAAAGGGGTACGGGACTGGTGTGACCAAAACGGAATGTTGCTGATTTTTGATGAAGTACAAACTGGTTTGGGAAGGTTGGGTACCTTGTTCGGATACCAAAGCTTCGGAGTTGAACCTGACATCATCACTCTCGCAAAAGGCTTAGGTGGTGGTGTTCCGATAGGAGCATTTTTAGCCAAAGATTCTGCGTGCGCTTTTGACCCAGGTGATCATGGTTCTACCTTTGGAGGAAATCCTTTGACTTGTGCCGCAGCGCATGCTTCAACCAAATTTATTATTGATAATGAGATACCTGAAAACGCGGCAAAAATGGGCGAATATCTCGGGGAAGGACTCAGGAAGATACAATCCGACAATGAATTCATAACAGATGTTAGAGGGATGGGTTTGATTTGGGCTGTTGAATTTGACTCTGATATTACTCCAAATGTTATTGCCTCAAGCAATGAGGCTGGCCTTTTAATGAACCCAATGAGGCCAAATGCGATTCGACTTATGCCTGTTTTGACAATAACTGAAGAAGAAATAGACGAAGCCTTATCCAGGTTGGAAACGGGGCTAGCGAATGCTTCAAAATAGACGAGCCTGAGGTGAATTGGAAGGATATATATGATAGGGGATCCTCAATTTTTGGGGGAGCTGTTTCGGGCGGCCTAGATAGTTGTACTGTCACACACTGGCTGCATCAAAATGGTGTTAACGTTCACTGTTTCACGGTAGATCTAGGCCAACCTGATGAGGAAAATTTACAGGATGTCGCAGACCGAATGATGGCTTGTGGGGCTTCTGAGGCGACCATAGTGCCTGGGAAAGAAATGCTTGCTGACGCAGGCCTAAAAGTATTGCAGGCACAGGCTAGGTATGAAGGGGGATATTGGAATACTACTGGAATTGCTCGCCCCATCACTGTTAAAGCTATTCTAAAAAGGCTCCAAGACAATGATATAAATGTTCTTTTTCATGGAGCCACCGGCCGGGGAAACGACCAAGTTAGGTTCCAACTCACCAGTAACATTCTACAGCCAGGAATGGATGTATATGCCCCGTGGAGAGATCAAGAGTTCCTTGATAAATTTCCGGGACGACAACAAATGATCGATTACTGTGAGTTGAATAATTTGCCGATAAGGCCTGCTCGAGAATCCCGCTATTCTACCGATGCGAATTTCTTAGGTTTGACTCATGAGGCCGGTGACCTCGAAGATGTTTCAATTAGTCCTGATTTTGTGGAACCTGGTATGGGAGTTTGGCCTTGGGATGCTCCGGATAAACCAGAATACGTGACCATTGATTGGAATGAAGGGGTTCCAATCGCCTTGAATGGATCAGAGTTGGATTTGATAGAAGTGTTTCAAAAATCTAATTCCATCGCTGGTAGAAACGGAGTGGGCATAGGAACTCATGTGATAGAAAATAGATTTGTGGGGATTAAATCGAGGGGTATATATGAATCTCCCGGGATGGAATTACTTGGTAAAAGTTGGGAATATCTTTTGCAATTCGTTTTAGATAGAAGAGCTAGGGAGTTTTACACAAATTTATCTAATTTAATTAGTACTCAAATATACCAAGGTTACTGGTTGGATTCTGCAACCTCGTCAGCCTTGGCCGCCCTTTCTCCCCTGGCCTCCATGGTTACAGGCACTATTCAAATGAAACTGTACAAAGGCAATATCTTTTTTGATTCTGTCGATGACTCGATAGAAAAAATGCCCTTTTCGTTGTATACAGATGACGGTTCTATGGAAGCTACAGGGGGATATGATCACAAGGATGCAGAAGGTTTCTTGAATGTGTTGGGGGTTTCTGCTAAAAACGTTGGCAATAGACAATTCAGGGACTCGAATTAACTGGGGTTAGGAGTTAGCAAATTGGTGACACAAACTTCTGAAGAGGCTCGCAAACAGATTGTTTCCTTAGTCAGGGATTTTGTGAAGAGAGATGTGGAACCAATAGCCAGCACCTATGATAATGAGGACATATATCCTCACGAATTAATTCCCACAATGTGTGAATTGGGCTTGTTTGGCATTAATATCCCGACTGAATACGGTGGGATGGGTCTAGATTTTACGACGTTCGCAATGATATTCGAAGAACTAAGTAAAGGCTGGATGAGTGTGTCAGGAATAATTGGTACCCATCATATTCTTAGCTACATAATCTCCGTTTATGGCACCGAAGAGCAAAAGCAACGTGTTTTGCCTAAAATGGCGACAGGAGAAATTCGGGGAGGATTGGCCTTAACAGAGCCTGAAGCTGGCAGTGATGCCCAAAACATATCCACTACAGCTGTCAAAGATGGTGAAGAATATGTGATAAACGGGCGGAAGATGTTCATTAGTAACGGGGATAACGGGAATGCCTTCGCGCTAATGGCCAAAACGGATCCCAATTCAAATCCAAGACACAGAGGAATAAGCTGTTTCATTTTTGAAAAACCAACTGAAGGATTTAAAGTAGGTCAGCACCTGGATAAATTGGGCTATAGAGGTTTGGATACCTGTGAGTTGATCTTTGATGACTGCAGAGTGCCTGCCGCCAATCTTATTGGGGGAGAAGAAGGGAGCGGATTTGGCCAAGTAATGAATGGCCTGGAGACTGGCAGGATAAATGTTGCTGCGAGGGCTGTTGGTGTTGCACAAGCCGCCTTAGAGGCCTCGGTGGCATATTCCAAAAAACGCGTGGCTTTTGGAAAACTGATATCAGAGCACCAAGCGATCCAGCTAAAGTTAGCTGAAATGGCTGCAAAAGTGCATGCAGCTAGATTAATGGTTTACGACGCAGCAAGAAAGAAAGATTCAGGCGAAAGGAATGATCTTGAGGCTGCAATGGCGAAATTGTTTGCCAGTGAGATTTGTGGTGAGGTTACTATGGATGCCATGCGTGTTCATGGTGGGGTCGGTTATACAAAAGACTTGCCAGTAGAACGATATTATAGAGATGCACCTCTCATGATCATTGGCGAAGGAACAAATGAGATTATGAAGCTAGTAATTGCTAGACGGCTGCTAGAAAAATATTCGGATTGATTAATAAATAAGGATTAAAATGACTTCGAAAAAAATCATTGTTGATTCTAGGGACAGTTTTGGAGGTTGGTTTGAGGAATTTTCCCCAGGGCAAATTTTTAAGCACTGGCCAGGTAAAACCATTACGGAAATGGATAATCATCTGTTTTCTTTATTGACGATGAATGATAATCCTCTCCACACAGATGAGAATTACATGTCAGAACACCAACATGGTAAAACTCTTGTAAATGGATTGCTGGTGATGAGCTTGGTGGTAGGTATGAGTGTTCGACAAACTTCAGGGAAAGCTATCGCTAATTTACTTTACGAATCCGTTACACATGATGGACCTACATTTCATGGGGATACTATCTATGCTGAAAGTGAGGTCCTGGAAGTGACTGCATCCCAGAGTAGAAGTGACAGAGGCATCGTTTATATTGAGAGCCGAGGCA
>VFFY01000056.1 GCA_009392675.1 SAR202 cluster bacterium
GGGAATCGAGGGAACTTAGAACTTTTTTCAGGGATGAAAATAGAAAAACCTGCCATGTTTGTCGCCGGTAGGCAAGATTGGGGAATATTCCAGAGGCCCGGTGCAATCGCTAAAATGAGAAATGAAGTATGTACCAATATGGGTGAAATTCAATTAGTGGATAATGCTGGCCATTGGGTACAACAAGAGCAACCGGAAAGTGTACTTAAACTCCTCTTAGATTTTTTAGGTGAGATTGATTAACTTCCATCCGGAAACTACATCACTCCCACAACCTCACAACACAGGACAAAAATAATCAATCACCCTATCGAAGTGGAAATTGACAACCAGAACAATAAAAAGTAGTAAATTCCAATAGGGAGACAACCCTTTCCTCAACTGGTCTATTTGTACCAAACCCACGATAAACCATATTAATTTTTCAAAGCCTTTATCCCTGCTTCTGCACCTTCAATCAGGAATCCAAGGTCCGAGTTGTACATAATTACCTGCATTCCTTTTTCTTTCCATTCGGTAAGTTTTTCTATATTCCCCATATGTATACCAGGTGCGACTCCGAGTTTTACTGAAATATCTATAACTTTTTGAATGGCATTAACCACAGTTGGGTGAGAGGTCTGGCCGGGTACTCCATACGATAGAGATAAATCCTCAGGTCCAACAAGAGCCACATCTATCCCAGTCACCGAAAGTATTTCTTCCAAATTTTCGATTGCGGCCTTTCTTTCTATTTGAGCAATAGCCACTGTATCTTGATTCTGAATTTCGATAAATTCAGCAAGATCTCCAAACCTGTAGTCAGAGTGCGGAGCATCGCCGGATAGACCTCTAATCCCTTGGGGTGGATACTTCATAAAACTAACTAAAGTTTCTGTGTCAGTGACATCCTCTACCCTTGGCAGCATTAAGCCCATAGCTCCTGCATCAAGATACCCAGCAGCAAGGCTATAATCAAGGTTCCTAATTCGCACCAAGGGACAAATTTCTTCCAGTCGAGCAACTCTTAAAATTTCCCTAACACTTCCTTGATCGTATGGACTATGTTCGCAATCAACCATAAAAAAATCGAATCCAGCTCGTTTAAAAATTTGGGCAGCTGTAGGATTCACCATCTCCTGAAGCATAGTGCCATATATCTTTTTACCTTTTTCCAGATCTCTTTTCATTTCGTTTCTAAACATTTTTTTCCTCCCGATTCAAACTTCGTGAATAGATTCATATTACATATCCTGTCTGATTATACGTATTAGCTCATATCCTTTAGAATTTTATATATCATGAAGGTTAAAAAGAGGAATTAAATGAGCAGGGATTCTCTGTGGGAACAATTAGAAAACACTTTAAAAGATAAAATAACCAGCTTTGACGGAGTAGCAGGCTTAGCGGTAAAAAGTCTCACAGGTGGAAAAAACATTTCTATTAATGGAGATGAAGTATTCCCCACAGCATCAACAATAAAGATACATGTATTGGCAAAGCTGTTTTCCTTGCAAGAAGAAGGCGAAATAGATTTGTCAGCAAGAATCCGGTTTACTCGGAACATGTACGGAGCTGGAAGTGGGGTAATTCATTTCCTTGAGAATGATCCTGAATTTACTGTTTTGGACGTTGCTATACTCATGATGCTTGCATCAGATAACACTGCTACCAACACCTGCATAGATATTGCAGGAATGGAAGGAGTTAATGATTTAATTCGAGACATGGGATTGTCGAAGACCAAACTCAGACGCAAGATGATGGATCCTGAGGCAATAAACAGAGGTGATGAAAATGTTTCTACTCCGAACGAATTAATCACGATGATGGACCATTTACATAACCAAAAACCTTCTCCTAAAGTGTCCGCCCAGGTCTTAAGAATTATGAGCAAACCAAAATCAGCTTATCTGAATAAGGCAATTGGATCTACGGTGGTGGTGGCAAATAAACCAGGAGGCATGGACAAGGTCCGAGGTGACACAGGCATCGTCTATTTACCAAATAACCCGTATGCGGTATCTATTATGAGCAAGTTTTCCATGGTCGATTCAATAGCTCAGGAAGGTTTCCTTATTGACCTTGCTAGAACCATCCACAAGTTTATGACAATTATGGAAGAAACAAATGAATTTGGACTAGGGTTGCCAAAAACCCTACCGTTATAGAAAAAATGGAAACAAGAGTATTAGGAAAATCTGATTTAAAAGTCTCCAGCGTATGCTTTGGTGCCTGGCCAATAGGGGGAGGAATGGGAAATGTCGACCTAAAACAAGCTGTAGACACCATCCAAGCGGCAGTGGACCTGGGAATTACTTTTATCGATACTGCTGAGGGTTACCAAACTAGTGAGTCGGTCTTGGGGCAAGCCTTAAAAGGCAGACGAGATTCAGTGATTCTCGCTTCCAAGCTGTCAGGGCCAGATCATTCAGAAAAACACATTTATGAAGCGATAGAAAACAGTTTATCAGCTTTGAATGTCGAATATATTGATCTATATCAGCTTCATACCCCACAGCCCAAATGGCCTATACAAAATACCATGGAAATCCTTATGGGCCTCAAGGACCAAGGCAAGATCCGGCATATAGGATTATCGAACTTCACGTCCGACCAAACGCAGAAAGCTATGGAATTTGCCACAATTATCAGCTCCCAGCCTCGTTACAACTTACTCTTCCGACAGGAAGACCTAACTTTGGAATTCTGTAGGCAAAATGAAATAGGCATTATTCCTCATTCAGTATTAGCCAAAGGTCTGTTGGGCGGGAGCTACAAACCTGGGCATATATTCGCCAACGATGATGAAAGAAGATTGTTCAATTTCTTCCAGGGAGCTATGTTTGAAACTATTTATGAGGTGACCCAGCAATTAGAAAAATGGGCTAAAAGCCAGGGAAGGGACCTAATACAGTTGGCAATTGCATGGGTCTTGGCCAACTCTGCGGTAACCTCAGCTATTGTGGGTATGAAATCAGTTGCTCAAGTTGAAAATGCAGTCAAGGCTACAACCTGGAAACTTACTTCCCGCGATTTGTCTGAAGTTGAAACCATCATTGGAAATTTACGACCTGAGTGGGTTAAAGGCCAAACACCAGAGGATATACCCTATAAATACGGGACCTACTAAAAGACCTAAAATCAGCTAAACTATCGGCCATTTTTGAGGGAAGGACACCTCATTCCGCTTCATCATATCCGTTCCAATATCCTGCACCTCTCGTATTAGCTTTTCGGTGTCAACAAAATTAGGAACATAATCTTCTATCACTACATTCCCATCTACTATGACAGTTTTCAC
>VFFY01000057.1 GCA_009392675.1 SAR202 cluster bacterium
CGACAACTCTCCATTTACAAAACATTCGATTTTCAAATGTCCCGGATCGTCAATTTCCGTCTCAATGTGAGGCCCAATAGGGCAAAAAGTATCAAAATGTTTCCACCGCATTGAAAGACCTTTACCTAGATCACTCTCTATGGTTTCTTTTGCACTGACATCGTTCACACATGTGTATCCCATCACGTAGTCCATCGCATCCGATTCACTGATGTGACGAGCGGTTTTGGATATCACTACCCCAACCTCAGCTTCATGTATGACACTTTTGCAGCTTCGTGGATATACTATATTTCCTTGGTGAGGAGCATATGTTCCAGGCTGTTTCATGAAAATACCTGGACCATCTCGATCATCCTTTTCACCATAATTAGCAGCTATAGCAGGAACTTTGTTGGTTGAAGTAAGAGGAGCAAGTAGTGTTATATCTGAGAGAGAACAAATCCTGTCGCCGACGTTTTTTTTCTCGTAAGGGGTTCCTGAAACGGCGTGTATGGAATCTCCCAAAATAACCCCCCAAGTTTCCTCCAATCCAAGCATGAATCTCGCAATTTTCATAATCGCCCAAACCTTTGAATTTTCGACGATTATAGACTAAATCATGAACGAGTTCTCCGATCTTTTCAAACCAATCCAAGCAGCTAGTGATGAAACGAGTCCAATTGACACAATTACAGATCCAGCTATGTATGAAACCTGGAATGCATACATAAAAGAAGCTATTGAATCAGGAGATGAGCCTGCTTGTAGAATATCTACTGCCGGGGACTTCCATTCATAAATCGAAGTGAAGGCCCATCCCAAAAGTGTAACGGCAGTCACGCTACCTAGACCTCTGGACATTGATGACACAGCACCACCTGAACCCAAATCAGAAGGTGTCATTTTCCCCATGATTAGGCTCAAATTAGAGCTCTGGAAAAGGCCTATACCCATCCCTACAAATACCATTCTGAAGGCTATCTGCTGAAGGCTAGAATCGGCAGTTAAAGCAGTATATGAAATAAGCGCCAGCAACACTATAACCAAACCCAACACCGTGATAAATCCAGATCCGATCCTATCAGATAAATAACCCCCAACAGGAGAAAATAATGATACTGAAACAGCATTCAGTAAAAGAAATATTCCTAAAACGAAAGATGAAGCTCCAATTATTTCTCCCACAAAATAAGGAAGTATAAATAAGTTGACGAAGGAACCCATGTAAAGAAATAAATTAGCGCCAAATCCACCGGCAACTACCAAATCCTTCATAATTGATAACTTAACCAATGGGTCAGGAATAATCGACTGGCGCCTGACAAAAAAAGTTCCTGAACAAATAAATATCCCTAAACTCACAAATGTTTCGACACGTAGCCAGCCTATTGCCGTAGCAATGTTCATAGAAGCAACAAACGCTATCAAACACACAAACGCAAGGACTCCGCCGACCCAATCAAAGCTAGTCGCCTCATTATTGTTTTTATTCTGATTTCCGACTCCCCGAATAACAGTGACTGAACCCAAAATAGCTAGAATACAAATAGGTATCCTGCCGAAAAATATCCAGCGCCAGGACATATATTCCAAGGCGACGCCCGCATATAAAGTTCCTACTATCATTCCCACACTCCCAACACCGGTCATTACACCCAATGCCCGGCCACGAATCCGCGAAGGGAACAGGGATGTAGCAAGCGCAGGGGCTATCGCTAAAAGGGCCGAATTACCAACTGCCTGAAGTACCCTAAAGCCCACAACTGATTGAATATTTGGAGAAAACCCTATTGCAATCATTGCCAAGGAATAAGTTACTAATCCCAGAATGAAGATCTTTCGAAGTCCAAAAACGTCTCCTGCTCTCCCCATAGTAAGTTGCAAACTGACAGTGGTACCTAGATAAAAAATTATCATCAAATAGGTGGTGGTCGGAGATGCGTAAAAGTAATCAGATATTCTAGGTAAAGCAACATTTACACTAACGTCGAGGGAGCTCAAGAACACCCCAGATGCTACCACCAGCAGTTGAACCCATTGAACCCAAGTCAAAGAAGCATCAGGGATTGAGTCTACATTTTTTTTATTTCCCAACACTACTCTATGTATGCGGGGTCTATTTCAATACCCAGGCCTGGAGAATCTGGTAAGGAAATCCAACCATTTTCGACAATCGGCGGGTTTTTAAATATTGCGAATTTATGTGCGTAACTGCCTATTGGCGGATCATTTAGTAATTCGAGATATGGCGCGTTAGGCCACGATGCCACTAGATGAAGATGCGCTATAACTCCGATATCTCCCCCTCCGTGATGTGGAACGATTTTCTTTCCGTAGAGCTCTGATAACACCCCTATCTTTCGCACTTCCGTAATCCCGTCTAAAACCATACTTTCCGGCTGCAACACATCGTAAATATTGTTTTCTAGCATCGTCTTAAATTCGTGTATGCCTCGGTTGTTCTCACCTCCAGCTATAGGAATCGCGACCGAGTCATTTAGCCTAGCAAGGTCATCTAAAGCATATCTTTGCAATGGTTCTTCTAGCCAATAAACACCCAATTCCCCCAGAAGAGTGGCGGTTTCAAAAGCCCGGCGAAAATCCCAAGTTACACCGGGTTGCCATTTACCAAATGACTGAGCCTGGTTAGCGTCTACCATGATCTCCATCGAATCTTTGACAGCATCGCGGACAAGCTCGACAGTGCGAATATCTTCCTGGATAGTCTCATGATGCAATCTGAGTTTTATGGCCTTCCATCCTTCTTCGCTTAGTGACCGGGCCAACTCTGCACGTTCCTCTGGGGTTGATAGCAAAATCATGCTGGCATAGGGCATCATACGATCCTTTGAGCCCCCCCATAACTTGTACAGCGGTTGTCCACTTGCTTTGCCAATAACATCCCAAATTGCCACATCAACTCCGGCAGCTCCTTTGTACGGAAGTGTATGGACATAATATTTGAGTCTTTGGGCAATTTGCTCAATTTCAAAAGGATCTTCACCCACAACTACATTCTTCACAGGCTCAATAAGCGAGGGGTCCATTCCAGGTCCAATACCAACGATTCCCTCATCCGTGTGTACTTCTGTGAAAGATCCACCCCCCCTACTAAAACGCATCAAACCACCTTTGTTCCAAGCAGGCTCAATACTTCCTACAGATTCAAGCTCTTTAAGCTGGATCAATTTAACATCAGTAATTTTCATACGGGTTTTGGATATCATAAAAATCAAATCTCCGATAATAGAAAACGGCCACAGAATTTTGTGATTATAGAATACATTCATGCCTGTTGATACCAACTCCTATATACTCGACGGAAAATAGTTACTTATGGGTACTACCGACAGAATCAGCACCTAGGTAAAGGGTTAGAAAGGATAAAAAATATGGTCGGGAAAAAGATTCGAGTAGGGATCATCGGGGCTAATGTTGGATACGGTTGGACACCCAGATCCCATGCTCCGGCAATAGCAGAAATGCCGGAGATAGAATTTTCTGCTGTGTGTACCTCTCGAGAGGAAACTGCCAAAGAATCAGCGGATACCTATGGAGTGCCGTTAGCATTCAGCAACCACAATGAGATGTTAGACAAAGCTGATTTGGACGTCGTGGCTGTAATAGTTAGAGTTCCAAAGCATTACGACCTTGCAATGGATGTTTTGAAAGCAGGCAAGAATATTTATACCGAATGGCCCCTAGGTGCAAATTTGAAAGAGGCAGAAGAAATCACCTCTCTAGCCAAAGAAAAAAGTCTTTTAACTATGGTGGGACTACAATCCCGCGCCGCACCGATTTTTCTATACCTCAGGGACCTAATAAGTGAAGGATATATCGGAGAGGTTCTGTCAGCTAATATGCGCCAGTTTAGTTCTGGGGTATTATCCAGGCCGCCGGGTCGTACGTGGCAAAAAGATGTGGAATTAGGAGCAACTACTCTAACAATACCTTTTGGCCACTCGATCGATGCTCTTTGTATGTGTCTCGGCGAATTCGCCAGCGTTTCGGGGAACGTGTTGACCAAGGTCCCACAATGGCATGAACAGGAAACTAACCGCATGGTTGAAGTGAGCTCTCCGGACACGATTATGATCACTGGGGTTTTGGAAAGTGGCACCGCTGTCTCGGCTCATGTAAGTGCTATCCCATACCATGGTTCTGGTTACCGATTTGAAATTTACGGCAGTGAAGGGACACTTGTGGTCACGAGCAATGACGCTCCCTCTACGGGTACATCTAAACTTTGGGGTGGGCAACCAAATGGATCTGATTTAATAGAACTTGAGGTGCCTAAAAACTACACCAAAGTTCCGAGTTCGGTACCTAGTGGAGCCCCCTTCAATATTGCCCAGCTGTGGGATCGTTTCGCCGAGGGCATTAAAACTAATACAGAAGTTGAACCCAGCTTTTCTACAGCACTGACTAGGCACAAACTTTTAGATGCAATCCAAAAGTCTTCCGATACAGGAATCACTCAAAAACTATAACGGAGCTAAACAGAATGGCCACACTTATTGAACAAAAATATATAGCAGCCCATCCAGGATCTGCCCAAAGGCACGAAAAAGCAAAACACATGTTTCCAAATGGTGTCACGCACGATGCCCGCAGACAGAATCCGTTTCAGCTTTACTACACCCATGCTGTGGGGCCTTACAAGTATGACGTTGATGGAAATGAGGTGATAGATTTTTGGAGCGGTCACGGTTCTCTCATACTAGGACATTCACACCCGGAAATTGTGACAGCGGTCCAGGAGCAAATGGCAAAAGGGACTCACCTAAGTGGTTCGACTGATCTCGAAATCCGTTGGGGTCAACTTGTTCAAGAGATGATACCAAGCGCTGAAAAGGTCAGATTTCACAGCTCTGGAACTGAAGCCGACATGATGGCAATAAGGATGGCAAGAGCCTACACCGAAAAATCCAAAATAATAAAATTTGAGCACCATTTTCATGGCTGGAGTGATTATTTATCTGCTGACGCTGACGGTATCGGAGGTATCCCAAAAGAAGCTCTTGAAACAGTGATAATACTACCTGCAAATGACATTTCCCTTGTAGAAAAAACTCTGCAAGATAACGATGATGTCGCTGCCATTATTCTAGAACCAACCGGAGCTCATATGGGGCTGGAACCCATATTACCAGCGTTTCTAGAAGGGCTAAGGGAGGTCACTACCAAATTTGGCGTCGTACTAATTTTTGATGAAGTGGTTACAGGTTTCAGAATATCCGACGGCGGCGCTCAAGGATATTACGGTGTGACCCCCGACTTAACCACATTGGCAAAAATACTAGGAGGAGGACTTCCAGGTGGGGCTGTGTGTGGAAAAGCAGAAATAATTAATATGATAGAACCAAGGGATGACGCCGATTTCAACAAAAACAGAAGAATCGCCCACAACGGAACATTTAACGCCAACCCGCTCTCTGCATCTTCTGGCATTAAAGCTTTGGAAATACTAAAAAGAGACCCAATCAACGAAAAAGCAATCGGAATGGGAAACCTCCTTAAA
>VFFY01000058.1 GCA_009392675.1 SAR202 cluster bacterium
AACTCTGTAGCAGCTGTAGTAGGTCTCTCCATCCCTGTTTTTAAAACCTACAGGAAGATAGGCTGTCTCATGTTATCGTCTAGCCTATGCTTGGCATTTTGCAGGATATATGTGGGCATCCATTTCCCTGGTGACGTACTTGGTGGAATAATAGTTTCACTAGTTTCATTTTTTTTGGCTACACTTTTAATCAATAGTCTTCCAAAACAACTGAACCTGTCATTATTGATATTTGACGAATGGAAATGGCTAAAAATATTTAGGTTATGACTGGAAGTAATATTGTTGCCAACCCGAGATATAACCCGAGTCCTATGACATCAGTCAACGTGGTGACAGCAACTGCCGAAGCTAGAGCCGGATCTATATTCAAAGCCTTTAGAACAAGAGGGAGTGATACTCCGCTAATGCTTGCCACAATTATATTTCCCAGCATCGCGACACCCACCACCGCTCCAATATACTCACTACCATGCCAGTAATAAGCGACAATTCCTGCAACCAACCCAAGCATGACACCATGAATTAATCCAATACCTAGTTCTTTGCCCAAAAGGCGGGCAGAATCAGATTTTCTTATCTCCCCAAGTGCCATCGATCTCACTACCAATGTCAAAGTTTGAGTACCCGCTATGCCACCCTGCCCTGCGATGACGGGAATAAAAACTGCTAAAGCCAAGACTTGTGACAAAGTTGATTGAAATAAAGTTATTACTACGGCGGCAAAGCCGACGGTGATCAGGTTAACGAACAACCAAGGTAAGCGCCCTTTGACTGAGAGCCGTATCGGGCCTAGAAGTTTTTCTTCTTCATACACTCCCACCATACGATACATATCTTCCGTAGCTTCTTCCTGTAATACGAAAATCATGTCCTCTATTTTCAGGGTACCTACAAGACGGCCATATTCATCTGTGACTGGCAAAGTAAGTAAATTGTAGCGTTCCATAATTCGAGCGCATTCCTCTCTTTCGGTATCTACATCTACAGAAATTATGCTAGGAAAAATTATGGAAGAGACGCGGTTCTTTAATGGTGCTGTAACCAATCGTGTTATGTTAAAAATCCCAACTAAAAATTCCTGATCATCTACTACAAGAACACTAGATACATCGTCGAGATCAGGATAGGAAAAACTGCGGATATAATCAGTGGCCGCCCCAACGGTCATCGATTGATTAACACTGAGAAAAGAAGTGGTCATAAGGCCACCGGCATTTTTGGCATCATAAGACATTAATGCTAATATTTCGTCGGCATGCCCCATATGTTGAGTTACGAGATACGAATCAGACTGAGTAAGGTTCTTTAATATGTCGGCCGCGATTGGAGGGGAAGTAAGCTCCAAGATGCGTGATATATGTGACGGAGGTATATCGGCCATCAAGTGTATGAATTCGTCAGTTTCTAATTCTTCTACAATTAAGGCAAAATTAGCTGGTTTGACCCAGGATATTAATTCTAATTGATGTTCCCGACTCAATCGTAGTATCACATCAGCCTGGTCTGCTGGGGGAAGAGAAAGAAACGAGAATAATGCTGTCCCTCTATTTTTTGATTCCATGTGGGAAGACAAGGAATAAACCTTTTCGTCTATGTCTTCGGTAGTACCTAAAGGTTTTGCTAGGTTACCGATAATGGAATTGAGCATATAAAAACAACCCTTTCTCAGTGAAAGTCAAGCACCATAATAGGTTAAAACTTAAGGAGGGGGATTTAAAGATATTTGAGGATCATATTATTTGGGATATTCATAGCAGTGATCCAGCTAAGAATTGGTGTTTTGAAACTTTTGAACCTTTCCAATGTTCAACCCTTCAGCAGGATAAAACCTTTTCGCTTTGATTTCTGCAATAAGAGTTTCTCGATCAGGGATATCATTTTCAAATATAGTGAAACTTCGCCCAATGCCTTGAATAGAGTGGGAATCGCTACCACCAGTGGCTGGTATATTCAGGTGATTCGCTATTTCCAGGGTAAATGAATTTTCCTTTTCACTGTTGGCGCCATTAGTGACTTCAATACAATCCACCAGTGAGAATAATTCATGTTCTGACGCTTGTTCAGGAGTTTCAGGGGAAATTTCCCATCCACCGAAAAGTAAATTGACATTGTATGGAGGGCGATTGAAGAAATTTCGTAATGGGTGTGCTGCTATCAGAATCCCGCCCACTTCATCTACTTTTTCTCTCAACACCCTGACTTTATGAATACCACTGACATAGGAGTCAAGGCCGATGACTATTATATGGCCCATATCGGTGTTAACCTCCAAGCCAGTAGTCACAGTCAGGTCGGCTTCACCAAACTCTGTTTCAATTTGAGTTGGTGTCCATCCTCCACCGTGCTCCGACAGGAAAACACCGTTAAGTCCAATTCTTTTAGCTTCTGCGATTAGTTGTTCCGGCAGTAATCCGCTATCGGTACTTCCTTTCACAGTATGAACGTGAAGATCAAAATTAAACAAACATAAACCTCTGTGCCAACCTATACATTCTAAGTTGAGGTTTGAGGTGATTCAAGTCTTAATTGGGAATAAATGAATTCATATTACCAAATAAGGTATAAGCCACCCAAAAATGGAGAGAAATCCGCCCACTATGCCTAGCACTGGGCGGAAAATTAATGAGAGGAATTTATGGGATATAACTAGAAAGATAAGGGAAATACCGATAACGAAGAAGGTGTAGAAAAAATTAGGACTCAAAAGACCGGATCCAGGCTTTATGTCTGATAAGTATGAAAATAGGAGAGCAAATAATATTCCGATCACCACGCAGGTGGGGTTCCAAACCATTATCGAAGCCAAAATTATTTTAGAAGGGGCTAGAGTATCGAACATTTCATTTATAGGACTTATGCGATTTCTGTACATAACAAAAATGGCAAAACACCCAAAAGCAATCGACAGGGATGCAAAAAGTAATCCGGATGCGGCTCCCGCTATCAAGATATTCACAAACTAAACCTGAAATTTATCCCGTGAAACACTGTTAACAACATAAGATTCCAATTGGTGTTTATGAGTAAGTAACAAAGATAGTGCCGTCGCTATTTCCTTACGTTTGACTATCGTGAATAACGAGGGGCCGCTACCAGCCAGGTGAATTTCTTGCACGCCTACTTTGTTAAAGATGCAAACTGCTTCTGTTATACCGGGAATGGTTTTTTTGGCAACATCTAGAAAGCCATTGAACATTAATTGAGGAGGGCAATCTCCCCCATTTCTTATGCGGGCCTCAAGTTTTCGAGACAGGCCACCGGAGGTATGGCTATCTTCGATTAGGTAGGAGTACATAGTTTTTGTTTTGTTTTCCAGTTTTATGTTAGGCACAATAATGACTATCCAACCCACCTGACAATCAGGAAGTTCCCGAATTAATTCCCCTCTGCCTTGAACAAAGGAAGTACCTCCTTCCAAAAAAAAAGGTATATCTGAACCAATGGTAGAAGCAAACGCAATGAGTTCTTGAAGGGGAAGATTTAACCTCCAAACTTTATTTAGAATTTTAATGGCAGCAGCAGCATCACTACTTCCACCACCTAGTCCGGCTGATACAGGGATTTTTTTCTGCAAAACCATCCTGGCTCCAAAATCCACAGCATACTTCTCACGCATATTTTTTGCAGCTAAAAAAACGATATTTTCATTTGGGTCTAAATCAAACCCCGGACTCTCCAATATAAGTTCATCATCGATCTCAATTTGCAATTTATCGAATAAAGATATTGTTTGGATTATGGATGAAATATCATGAAATCCATCCAACCTTTTACCTAGGATTTCTAAGCTTAAATTTACCTTGGCCGGAGCTTTGATCTTCATTCGCTTAATTTTTATCCGACTTTATGAACGTACTTTCTGGCCTTGAAGGTTTTAAACAGGGCAACCCATTCTTCGACACTCAATGCCGCAGGTCTCAATTCGCTATTAAGACCTAATTGTGAACTGACATCTTTCACTTCTAGAATACCTATTTTCAATCCTTGAGATAAAGAATTGTGTAGCTGTTTTCTAGGTGCAGCAAAGCCGCAGGTCAAAAAGGAAAAATAATCAGGGTGGAGGTATTTAGGCAACAAAGGGTTCTTTTTTCTTTCCAAGGATATTACCCCAGACATAACTTTCGGTTGGGGGCTGAAAGATTTCGGCTGAACATTGAAGTGAAAATTAGTGTGATAGTAGGCTTGAAAAAAGCTAGATAAAATATTGGATTTGCCAGGGGGTGCCGTTATATTACGAGCAACTTCCTTCTGCAACATTACAACACTTAGTTGAGGAGGTAGGTCAGACAACAGAATGCTTCTCAAAATATGGGTACCTGCGTTATAGGGCAGATTGGCAACCAACTTAAATTGCGTTGTGTTGGCTATGAAATTTTTCAGATCGACTGTGCGGGCATCTCCTTCGACAATTTCTAATTTAGGATTTAAAGCTATATCTTTTAAAGGACCGCTTATTAAGTCATGATCCAGTTCAATTGCTGTTACGGAACATCCTTGCAACAAAAGTTTTTTGGTCAAATGTCCTTTGCCCGGACCAATTTCCAAAATGTGATCGTCTTCATTCACCTTGGCAGCATTCACAATTCTCCTTAAGACGGTACCGTCATGGAGAAAGTGCTGGCCCAGGGATTTTTTGGCAGGATTCATTGAATGAGGCCTATTATCCAAATGTGGTTAAAAGGGAAACATAATATTTTCATACACGGGCCGTGCACCTTTCTTTGATGTGAGGAAACAACATATACAATTGGCATGGCTCTAACCAGGCTTCCCTACGGCACCCGAGAGTATCTGTTTACCGCTGCTTTCTTCCGAACCTGACGGAGTTCGCAGGCTCTCGCCGCGCAGGACCCGACTATCAACACCTATACAAACTGAAAGAGGTAATTTCTTACGCACCTATGATAGGAATTCAGCCTCGCTAGAGCGGTTTGCGAATACAGGGCACCGCTAACTCCCCGCCTAGCACGACCCATATCCATACTAGGTCAGTAAAATAAGAGTGTCAACGGATAAATTAAAAAGACTTTGGAGTGATATGGTGGGGAAGGAGGGACTCGAACCCACACGCCTCTCGGCACTAGATCCTAAATCTAGCTCGTCTACCAATTCCGACACTTCCCCGACTACGGTTAAATTATACAGTAGCTGTATTAACTAAAGGGAGTGACTTGTGAAATTCGCGGATATTTTCTACAGTTGTCCAGATATTAGGCGGTTTCTTAGCAATAACGTAACGTAAGGAGAGGTAATGAGTACAGTTCAAATCACTCAGTCCGATCTTCAGGCTTCTTTGCCTGACACAACTTCAGACATTCACACCGATCATATAAAAAATGAAGTTTCCATAACAAGAGATATACATGGGATTCCCCATGTCAAAAGTGCGAACACCTATGATGCCTTTTTCGGCCAAGGGTTTGCCACTGCACAAGATCGGCT
>VFFY01000059.1 GCA_009392675.1 SAR202 cluster bacterium
ATGGTGTATATATTGTGGACGCTCCGGGAGTTGGGAGAATAGCCCAGAGGATAGATTATGAGGATTGGCTTGCCCGCATGCAATTTTATAAACACATGCAGAAAACTGGGATCGTAAAAGCTTTAGAGGACGCAGGGATCACCGAAGGCGATACGGTCCGAATTGGTGATGTGGAGTGGCAATGGGACTAACACTACGATAACCCTATCAGGGTAATTTTTTAAAAAGCTATATCAAACTTGAACGATTTGTGAAGTTGATCCCTAACACTGCTGGCGTGACCTCTGAAATTCACGTTCATCCATTTGTGAACTAAAATGCCATCCTTGTCTATGAGGAAAGTACAACGAACTACAGACCAAGCACGAAGACCTTCATCGATGTCAAACCCAAAACCCTTGGCATATTCCGCCTCTTTATCATTTAATTGATATTCACCCCAGACCCCATATTCCTTGATCGTATTCAGATCTGGATCTACGCATAAATCAAAAGGTAAATCGTGCTTGTCAGTCATATCTTGATGAGAGACCTCGTTATCTGGGCTTATTCCATAAACCGGACAATCGAGCTCAAGGAAATCGGTGTATACATCTCGGAAGTCACAGGCTTCTTGTATACATCCTGAAGTGCCATCTTTAGGATAAAAATAGAGGACGGCGGGAGAACCAATTAAATCACGGAGCCGTAAGGTTTTATTTTCATGGTCCACTAAAATGAAATCCGGAACCTTTGCTCCTATCTCTATATTATTTTCCGGTTGATACCTTAAAAGTTCCATCTTCAGTCTCCCAAGTTAAGAGTTTCGTACTTCTGGGTCAAGTACGGATAGATCTTGACCATCTTCGCCTACATTATTTTCTATTTCTTTTATGTATTCATCAACCTTTTCAATGAACTCAACGGGTAGTGTAAACCTAATTAGACTTTCCTTGTAGAATTTTCGCCTTCCAGGGAAAAGGGCGAAACTGGTCTTTAGTGCCAAATCTGGATCCACTTGTAACAAATCCGCGTATTCCTGCGCTATGTTACTAAGACTCATCTCTGCTGCAAATAATCTATTGAAGCGTATTCTTTCGGATTGATTATTCAAATCTGCGAAATCATGACCACCACGGAAATTTATATCAGATAAATCCGGGTTGGTAGCCACTGCTACGGCGAGATCTTGTCGTTGTTGGTTGATTGCGAGTACAAGTTCTCGTTGTGCCACTGCACGTTGCTGTTTCAATTGAAAAAACAAAACAAACGCTACCACTAAAGTGGCTAGCCCAGTTACAATTTGTGCTCCATAGATTAAGATTTCAACGCTCATAGTGGTTTGATTCTTTTTCCTAAGTTATTTAAATGTATTGGTATTGCAATTCAGATAATTGATGATACGTGAAAAATAGGAATGGAATCATATCGGTCTTGTACAATAGTATTGAAGTTGTTTGGTACAACATTTGTGGTTGCACTAAGTTTTGGGTTGTAAATGAAAATGTTATGCCGACGTAGCTCAGTGGTAGAGCAGCTGTTTTGTAAACAGCAGGTCGTCAGTTCGAACCTGACCGTCGGCTCCAAAAAAATTCTAAAGGATTCATCTCGTGCCAGAAGAGGACAAGAGAATACAAGCAGATTCAGTCGATGCCTTTGAATTCATAGGAAGAATAGCACAGACAAGAAAAAAGCCGGTTGAAGAAACCAAAGATCTCTCCAAAGAAGTAGACCAGGAGAAATCTGATACTGATTTGTCGTAATGGGAGAGCCCAATACGGCGCCCGACGTACTTGCATTAAAACGTATCAACCGAACACCCATGTAATTTTGATATGAAGATCAAAGATATAAAAGTCAGTGAATTTGAAATCAAAGACAACACACCATATTTCAAACTCCGTAAGACAAACAAATCATGGGAAAAATATGACCTCAAATCGACTACGGGATATGTCCATGTAATGCACGTAATGACTGATGAAGGGTTGGAGGGAATCTGCACCGTAGGGGATGCCCGGTATACAACAATGACGGAAAATGCTCTTGCACATCTAAAACACCTTACTATTGGGAAGGACCCAACCAAAAAGGAATACCTGTTCGATATGCTAACCAAAGCGACCAGGATGGTTTTTATGCCCCCAGGATGGTTTGGGGGGTTTGATAATTGTTTATGGGATATAGAGGGACAAATGAAAGGCAAGTCAGTCTCAGCCCTTATTTCCAACAACAGCGAACAGGTTAAAGCTTATTATAACTACCGGGGGCCGCACCTTAATGCGTTGATTGATGATGCAAATGTGGGTATTGGAAAAGGCTTCACGGTTCTAAAGGATCATTTTGCTTGGAATGCAACACAAAATATGAAATCTTTCGAATCTATTAGAGCCGCCGTAGGAGAAGACATTATTTTGTTGCATGACGCGGCTGCCTGTAGCTATTCGCTGGGTGAAGCTGTCGAAGTTGCAAAGCAATTAAGCCAGCTGAATTTTGGATGGTTTGAGGAACCGTTGAACGATAGAGAATTGGGTTCATTGAAAACACTTTGCTCACAATCAGATGTGCCAATTTTGGCTCTTGAAACTTTGATGAATGACTTTGTGATAATGAGAGAATGGGTGAGAGAACGTGCGGTCAATATAGTTCGCGGAAATGCACGACACGGTACCACCGGGATTGTTCGGATAGCAGAAGACCTGGCCAGAATTGGGATGAACATCGAATTAAATGGTCCAGGAGGATTATTCGGTCATGTTCATGCCCAACTGGTCGCGGGCATTGTCAATACCTCCTATTATGAATACTTTCCGGACGGTAGCAGAGATACTATAGGTAAGGAGATTGGTCTTCAAAATCCTCCAGTACCTGTAAAAGGGGAGGTAATGTTAACCGAAAGGCCCGGGTGGGGATATGAGTTTGATTGGGAATATTTCAACAAAAAAAGAGTTAGGGTTTTTTAATTAAAGCAATTATTGCTGGAGGCATTTATGGATAAACATGCCGATATTGCATCTACCACCAAGTCTCCGATTTAATTTGGCCTGTATTGAACCCTGTTTTTTGTAATTGAGTTGACAGAGAATCGACAAAGGCGTCCGGACCACAGACAAAAGCGATATCGAAGGTGGAGGCTTCTAATTGATTTAACATGTCAGCATTAATCCTGCCCGAGAATCCTTCAGTGGAATGATTAGATGCGCCGGATATCGTGTAGGAATAAGAAAGTTGATGAGGGTTTTGCAGGCAGAGGTCTTTTAACTCCCTGGTCAACAACAATTCTTCACAGCAGGAAACACTATGCATGATTGTTGCCCTGTGATTAGTCGCTTCCCCGATGTACCTGAAAATACTCACCAAAGGGGTAATTCCGATTCCGCCGGCTAGTAATATCGCATTACCTTGCTCAGGAGCATAAACACAGCTTCCACCGGTTGCAAAAGAAACTGTATCCCCCTCCATCATAGATTGATGAATATATTGGGTGACTTGATCATCCCCTAAGTTTTTGACAGCTAAAGAAATGAATTCTTTGTTGCATGGGGTTGATGTGATTGAATAACCAGCCACTTGCTCCTGCCCATGCAGGGAGACAAACAAATCAATCCATTGACCAGGAAGAAAATCAATTTTGCCTTTACAGGGAATCAAGTCAAAAGATATCGTAGAGGGGGTTTCTTGCTTAATGTTAGTAACCTTAGCGGTGACTAGGTGTCTTTCGGGCTGCATCTTGTCTTAACCCCTGTTCTTAATATGAAATTATGAGAGCAGGTCCTTTAAATTTGAAAATGTCATGCTCAGGCTCTCAGCCAAAGCAGGATATGTTATTTGTCCACCTATAGTGTTGATTCCCTTGGCAAGGCTATTGTCTAAAGTGATAGCTTTGTGGACACCGTTATTCGCAATCGACCGAACGTAGGGTAGTGTGGCATTTGAAAGTGAAATGCTGGCGGTATGGCCCACTACTCCCGGCATGTTAGTTACTGCATAATGGATAACGTCGTCTTGAATATAGGTTGGGTTTTGATGCGAAGTTGGGCGAATGTCTTCAACGCAGCCGCCTTGGTCGATCGCAACATCAATAATAACTCCTCCTGGCATCATATCTTTGACCATATCGCGACTGACTATTTTAGGAGCTTTTGCCCCCGGTACTAATACTGCACCCACGACAACCTCCGAACGTTGAACCTTCTCTGCCAGTGCTGCCGGGGTTGGATAAATGGTTTTTACGTGACCATTGGTTAGGGTGTCTATTTCTCTAATTCTATCCAGATTAATATCGGCAACGGTTACGTCGGCGCCTGCCCCCATTAATGCCGTCGCCGCATTTAACCCCACGGTTCCTCCACCAATAATAAAGGCGCTGCAATTGCCAGATCCAGGAACACCACTAAGTAATTTACCAACCCCGCTTTCTATATTGGTTAAAAGGCGGGCTGAAACCTGAGAAACTAAACGGCCTGCAATCTCACTCATAGGATGAAGAAGCCCTAGCCTACCTTTATCGTCTTCAACAGTCTCATAAGCGATCCCGGTCACATTTTTCTTCAATATGCAATCAAGTAAATCTAGCTCAGCAGCTAGGTGGAGATACGTGAAAATGGTTTGGCCTTCTTGTATTAAATCAAATTCGTTAGGCTGAGGTTCTTTCACTTTGACGATGAGCTCTGCTGTGCCATATATCTCAGCAGGGTCTGAGACTATTGTGGCGCCTGCACCGTATAGGTAAGTATCATCGGAAAACCGAGACCCTTGACCGGCACCAGATTCTACGAGGACTTTATGACCGTCGGAGACTAAAATCTCGACTTTGTCAGGAGGCAAAGATACCCTGTTCTCATCAGGTTTTATTTCTTTTGGGACACCTATTATCACAGCTTAAACCCTGGACCTTGATAATGTATAAACGCTAAACACAGTTAATTTTGAATGTCTAAAACCTTTTCAAAAGCTTTTCCGATTCTTCTGCTGGCTTCCTCAAGATGTTCAAATGGTGCACGAGTAAAAGCTAGTCGAAAATGCGAATCATCCAGTGAGCTATCAACATAAAAAATAGATCCTAGCGGAAAAACAACACCCTCTTCTGCTGCTGCCTGAATCAAATCAAAAGCTTTGGTTTGAGTACATTTGACCCAAAGGAAGTAACCGCCTTCCGGCTCGTCCAATTCAACATAGGGACCACAGTATTTCTTGAGGGAATCTATCATTGTTCTACACTTGGATTTGTATAAAGCTCTCATTGAATCAATGTGATTGTCCAACTTTCCTGACTCTATGAGATCTGCTAACGCATAATGGACTAGTGGACTGTTGCCCATGTCAAATCGTACTTTCGTTAGCGGTGCAGCCAACTCATCCCTGGCTTGAATCCAACCAGCCCTCAGCCCGGTGGCCAAAATTTTGCTAAAACTACACATTTTTATCACCCCATGGCCATCAGAAAGAGCATAGTACGATGGAGGTGGAGGTGTATCGTAATAAAGTTCGGTGTATGCGGCATCTTCTGCTATGAGAATTTTGTGTTCCGCGCATATTTCTAGAATTGCTTTTCTAATTTCTAATGTAGTTACATTACCCATTGGGTTGTGATAATCAGGGATGGTGTAAAAGAGTTTTACTCTTTTACCTTGGGCCGCAAGCGATTCGACAGTTTCCTTAAATAAATCGGGGTTAATACCTTCCTTATCCATTGGCACTTCAACAACTTCTGCTCTGAATCCGCTAATGGCCCTTACAGTTCCCGAGTAACTTGGAGATTCTACAATTGCGATGTCTCCAGGCCCTACAAAAGCCTTGCAGATGTTCTCTAGACACCCGGAGCTTCCGTTGTGCATGATGATATTGTCAGGCAGAAGGGTTGTTCCTTCAATTTTATTTTGGCGGTCAGCTATTAATTGACGCAGGCCTTCATAGCCAAACCAACCTCCGTACATAAGAGAATCACTGAAATTGTCTCTAATTGATTTGGAGAAACTATCGATTAAATCTTCTATTGGAAGAGCGGTATCGTCCGGAATTCCACCAGCCAAAACAATGGGGTCTGGATGTTCTGTGGGGAGTCTCCAAAAACGACCAGCATCAGTGGCGCTCCCTGCACCTATGCTGCGCGCAGCTTCCGAAAGTAGGTCATTTTCTATATCCAGAGATTGCCATTGACTGGCGATTGTTTCTTTTTCGAATTGCACCATATTAGTAAACCTTATACCTATTGATGCCTCAGGCGAATAGGACAGCCAATCGTTTTATTTTAAATAAGGATAACCTGTTAGAACTAACTAGTGAACCTATAAAAGGATAGTAAAAACTAGGGATGGGGGTTCTATCGGTTCATTGTGGGATCTAACGCATCCCTTAAGCCATCACCTACAAACGTAAAGCCCATCGTAATAATCGCTATCATGAGGCTCGGGAACAGACCCATATGCCAGTACGTGCGAACATAGCCAAGGCTGGTTGATATCATTTTGCCTAAACTTGGCACTGGCTCATCAATTCCAAGTCCTAAAAAGCTAAGTCCGGCCTCATTGAAAATTACAGCTGGAATTTGGAAAGCCAGTAAAACGGCCAATATAGGAACGACGTTTGGGAAAATATGTCTAAATGCAACCCTGAATCTACTGGCACCGATTGCTTGGGCTGCGATTACAAATTCCCTCTCCTTAAAAGCTAAAAACTGCCCACGGGTGATACGTGTTTCCACCACCCAGCCTGAAATGCCCAAGGCAAATATCACGTTCCACATGGAATGCCCAAGCAATCCCATAATAAACATCGCTATTAGTAAGGCCGGAATACCAGTTGCTATTTCTATTATCCTGACCACTATTTGGTCTACCCATCCCCCAAGATATCCGCCAAGAGTCCCTAAACTGATTCCTATACTTAAGGTGATGACTTGTACCCCCAAAGCTACAATGATAGAAGTCCGTGTGGCATAAAGCATACGACTGAGGTAATCGCGACCCACTGCGTCAGTGCCAAATATGTGAGACCAGCTGGGAGGCTCCCTCGCTTCAACCAAGTTCCCCACGTCGTATGAGGTAGGTGCCAAAAAGTTCGCGAATATAGCGATGAAAATACAGACGGCGACGATGCCAAGGCCAATGACCGCCAATTTGTTACGCCTGAAGCGCCACATGAAATTGGCTTTGCGGCGCTTCTGGCCTTTTTCTTCTGCTTCTTTAAGACTGGTCACGTTTTGCGGTCCGTCAGTCTCACCCGAGGGTCAGCCCAAGTGTAGAGAATATCACTGATAAAATAAGTAAGCCCAAACAGAACGGCTACCAACATGAAAACACCCATGATGACCGGGTAATCTCTATCAAAAATACTGGTTACGAAATGGCGACCGATTCCAGGTATCCCGAAGGTGTTTTCTATAAAAATGCTTCCTGTCATCAGGTTTGGGATTAAAGGCCCTACGAGGGTAATAATAGGGATCAAGGCATTCTTAAAAACATGCCGAAGGACCACTACTGGTTCTGCCAATCCCTTGGCTCGTGCAGTCCTGATGTAGTCGGACCTCATTGCCTCGAGCATACTGACTCTTGTAAAACGTGCTATAAGGCTTGTAGGAGCAAGGGAATAGGCCACCACTGGCAGGACCATATGCTGCCAAGTTCCCCAACCTTGGGTTGGAAGGAGGTCCATTTTCACGGAAACAAACATAACTAGCCACACCGCAACAGCAAAATTTGGAACAGTGATACCTGTTGTAGCTAGAAAAGTTACGGTGTAATCCAGTAGGCTATTTTGTCGGAGTGCGGCAATAATGCCCACAGGAATTCCGATTGAAAAGGCGATTAGAAGTGTGACAGAACCTATCTTTGCAGTGGCAGGCCAGCCTCTTGCTATTGTTTGCCAAACGGTATCAGTTTTGTATATGAATGAATTGCCTAAATCTAAGTGAAGTAAATTCCACAGGTATTTTGCATATTGAACATGGACTGGTTGGTCCAATCCATATTTTCTCATCATGTTTTCTTTTGCGGCTCCCTGCAGGGGTATTTCCGCCTCATTCCACGGAGTACCAGGTAACCATCTCACCGCGATAAACAGGATTAAGGAAATGATTAAAACGGAGCCTATTAAACCAAGTAACCTTCCTAAGGAATATCTAATCATGATCAGATTTTCGCTTCATTTGGGTTAAGATGCAAGTTCTGATAATTTGTCCGCAAGTAAATCTATTTCTTCTTCCAGTAGATAAAAAGCGGCAGCAATCCGCATCGATTGTGTTTCAGGATTGTGCGCCGTCAAAATTCTATGCTCATTCCATAGCCAATTGCCTGGTTCAGGGTGATTAAGACCCGCTGTAGAAAAGGCGACTATCCCTGTGCTATCTGCTTCGGCCATCGGTGTTTTGATTGATATACCCTGAATGTCGATTAGACGTCTTTTTAGTTGGCTGGCCAAATCACGGCTTCTTCTATATATATTTTCAGGACCTATGTTGTTGTGGAATTCTAGAGCTTTAACTCCTGATGCGTGGGTTGCCCAATATCTAGTACCAAATTCAAATCGTTGTGCAGTCTTAAGGCTTGTGTAGGACAATGAGTCAAGATCATATTCCTCAGTCATTCCCCAGCCTACCCAGCTCGTCTTCAACTTGGTTATCCAGTCTTTTTTTACGTAGAGAAAGCCAGTTCCTTGCTGGCATAATAGCCATTTGTGACCACAGCCGGCGTAAAAATCACAACCAAGTTCTTTCATAGAGACTGGAAACTGACCTACTGCGTGAGCCCCATCCAACATATATGGGATGTCTCGAGCCTTCAGAAATTCCCCAACTTCCCTCGCGGGCAATCTAGCGCCATCTACAGTTGATACATGGCTAAGAAAAACCAACCTAGTTTTATCAGTTACTAGAGACTCCAAATCTTTTAAGAGCTGAGTTGGCTCTGTTTGGAATTTAAGCAGTTTCACTTGGACCCCGTACCGTTCAGATAAGTTCATAAACGGAAGGGAACCACTAGGATGTTCTTCATTGGTGATTATCACCTCGTCACCAGGAAGCCAATCAAATCCAGTGGCTACTATATTAATTCCATCAGACACATTTCGGGTTAATGCTATCTCGTCTGAGGAGGCCCCGATATAATTGCCAAAGCCTTTTCTAGAGTCTTCAAATAAGGTTAACACTTCATTATTAACGTCCCGGTCGTAGGGCCCTTTGTGTTCTATAAGACGGGCCAATCTGACAGCTTCTTCTGCGACCACGCTTGGAGTAGGTCCGAAAGTTCCACAGTTCAAATATGTGCAACTCTGGAGTGCGGGTATTTGGGTGCGGATTGATTGAATATCCGTTTTGTGCCTCCCTAAAAAAGCGGCCCACCTGATACAAAAAAGTACCGAGCAGGCCGCTCAATTTATCTCTCTTGTTTCTTGCTAATAGCGAGAAACCTTATATACGTTTAGTAGGCTGATCGAGTGTGCTCTTTAACATTCTCCCCAACGTACAGCTCATAGATATTTTGGGCTCCAAAACCAGGATTCCAGTTAGGGAACTGAAGACCTGACCAACCAGCCTTGTTAGTTTCGAGCCATGTACCTTTCAGGTATGGCTTGTGCAACTGGTTCTGAACCTGTGACCAGAAGAATACGCTACCAACATCCTCTGAGAGAATTTCTTGTAGCTTGAGCATCTTGGCAGACCTTTCAGCCGAAAGTGCCATTGCACCTGCTTCTATTCTTAAGTCCTCGAATTCTTTGTTGTTCCAGTTATGTCGTCCATCCGTCTTGAAGACACCCATAAAGTTTGAAGCATCGACATAGTCAAAACCGTAGGAAACCATAGCAAATTGCAGGTCGTGGCCATTTAGATGACCCATGTAAGTTTTGCGGTCCATATTGTTGATAGTGACATCGACGCCGAGGTTTTCTTTAAGTTGCTGGGCAACTGCTGCTGCTGTAGCTTGGAAGAGCTCGGTTTCTTGTCTTAGAGCCAACTCTAGTTTTGGAAAACCTGAGCCGTCTGCAAAGCCTGCGTCAGCCATCAGGGTTTGGGCTGCGGCGACATCGAGACCTTGGTATTGTTTGAGTTTGTCAGGTCCTGCAGCATCTGGGAAACCAGGTATTAATACACCGTACCTAGGCTCGCCGGCCTCTGACCCCACTATGTTATCGATGATCGCATCTCTGTCTATAGCTTTGGCAAAAGCCTGCCTGACTCTGACATCGTTAAACGGAGCGCTCTGGTTGTCGAAGAAGAGGTAGTGTGTTCGGAAGTCACCTGGGGAAAGACCTCTTTCTTTCATCAGCTTCGCGTCATTCTCCATATATTCTTGGTCTGCTGGAGTAAACGGTCCGTTAATAGTATCGACCTCGCCAGCAAGGTAGGCATCAAATTTTCGCTCACCGTACACAGACTTGTAATTTTCTATGTAAGGCTTGATCTTGCCGGTGTAATTCACATTGGGTTCAAATTCCGCATGCTGATTTGGTACCCATTCTTTTAGGATCCATGGAGTACTTGAAAGTGTTGTACTTGGATCATTTGAATAGTACTGGCCATGTTTCTCAGCGGCATGTTTTGCAAGCGGAGAACCATACATCATAAACCCGGGAACATATGGCGCTGGCGTATCAAGTTGGAAGACAAGGGTTTTGTCATCTGTTGCTGTAACACCAAGGGTATCTAAAGCCTTCTCGCCAGCTTCAATTGCCCCATAGTTTTCTACTTCAAGCATACCGAAGTACCACGTGAAGTCATAAGCGTGTTCTGGGTCAGCGTAATACTGCCATGTATATACGTAGTCATGAGCAGTTAGTGGGACACCGTCACTCCATGTAAGATCTGGGTCGATATTGAATGTCCAGGTCTTCATATCGTCTGAAGACGACCAACTAGTGGCACCACCAGGGACGGTGGAAAGGTCTGTGCTCAATAGAGCTAAGCTAAAGCCACTCTGGATTCCTCCTGCGGCAGAGTTGTAAACACTGACCGGGAATTCTAGAGACTCACCTTCTTTTTCATAGTTGACCTTAAGGAACTGAGCTGCCATTGGAGCAGCGTCACTTGGCATTTCACGTCCAAATACATTGGTTGTTTTTGCTGCTGGAGCTGGCTTTGTAGCCGGGGCCGGAGCTGCTGCTGGAGCTGCTGCTGGAGCTGCTGCTGGAGCTGCTGCTGGGGCGGTATCTTCCTCTGAAGAACTACATCCCACCACGACTGTAAACATTAGCGCCGTCATAGCACCAATCACCAAAAACATAAAACCGTTCTTGCGCATTGAGTAACCTCCACACAATACTTCTTTAACAAGCCAACGAAAACACTCGCGGCTTTTCACTAGAGACATTATATTATGAAAGTCAATAAAATATAATACTAAATTAATATTACATTAATTTCATCTTTTAAAATGGGCTGTATTTCAAACCAAGATATCATGGCCGAGTATTTGTCGAAACCACTTATATCTTATTGATTAGATGTTAAATTGCGGGTCACTATAATTTGTAATTTTATCGAATATTTGGATTCGCCATCTTTGTGAATCCACGGCTAGCAACCTAGATTTCGAGTCGTCGAAACTAACGCATGTTGGTAATGCAAAAAGTGTTTCCGGTTCTAAACTTGATACCCGTCTCCGAGCCTTATATACGTCAGGACTAGCGGCCACGTATTGCTTTTGCCATTTTGATAGTTCCACTGCTGAGCCTGTTAGGTTTGCTATGTGAATACCGGTTGAATCGTAAATCTGCACTCTGTTGTTCACCCAATCTGCCACATAAATATCGCCGGATTCATCTACAGAAACGTCTGAAGGATGGTTTAAATTTGAGGCGCTGGACCCAAATTCTCCTATTGACATGATGAAGGCACCACCTGCATTAAATTTCTGGATCCTGTGATTTTTGTGATCGGCTACATATATGAAATCGTCGTCGTCTGTGCAAATTCCCCAAGGAGCATTTAAAGATCCATGGGTATCCCCAAATTCTCCCCAGGATTGGATGAATGCTAAATCTGGGGAAAGTTTTTGGATACGATGGTTAAGAGTATCTGCGATGTAGACGTTATTATCGGAATCTATCGTTATTCCTGAAGGGCGATTAAATTGGATTTCCCCATTTCCTGGGCCACCTATGGCTTTGACAAGATCTCCCTGTGGAGTGAAAACAGAAATTATATTTCGTAGCTCATCCGTGACTAACAGGTGCTCGCCATTGAAAACTGCGCAACTAGGCCAAGAGCCATCGAAGTTTTCTTCAAGAACTTCTCTAAATGAAACCACAATTTCCTCATCATC
>VFFY01000060.1 GCA_009392675.1 SAR202 cluster bacterium
CCAGTTCCTTAAAGGTCATTTTTAGTTCAGAGTCAGTTTTTGAACTGATGACACCTTCTTCCATATCTAGGCTATCTGGATTGACATCCCAAATAGTAGCCGCCCTCTCAATCGATTGTGTCCTGACGTCCTGTGCTGCTTCGTAGGCTGCCCACCCTGTAGCAAAAGTGGTTCTGCTCCCACCGGTTACAGCTGTAAAACCTATTGTGTCTGTGTCAACAACTGAAGGTCTGACATCTTCCACTGGAATTCCTAATACCTCGGCTGCATGCATAGCAATGGATGTTCTCGACCCCCCTATGTCAGTGGATCCTTCCGTTAAGTTGATTGAGCCGTCTGAATTGACTGCTATGTTGCAGGCGGAATCGAAGCCAATGTTGAACCAAAAACCTATGGCGACACCTCTTCCGTGACCATCAGGTTTAGTTGCTTGGTAGTGTGGATGGTCCCTCATGGCCTCTAAAACTTCTTTCGCACCAATACGTCTAAAAACTGGTCCATCAGGCCGGCGAGTTCCTTCTACCGCAACATTCTTCAGTCGTAGGTCTATTTGATCCATGCCAAGCTTGCCGGCAAGCTCGTTCATAGCCTGTTCCATTCCAAAGGCCGCATTGGGTGCTCCAGGGGCCCTGTATGCTGCTGTCTTAGGCTTATTCACGACAACGTCATATCCGTCAATAAGAGCATTCTCTATATCATAAGTAGAGAAAACACATTGAGCTGCTGCTCCAACTGGAGACCCTGGATAGGCTCCTGCCTCCATTGCCATCCAAGCGTGGGCAGCGGTGATTGTTCCATCTGACTTTGCGCCAAGTTTTATTTTTATGTTTGAGCCTGGAGTAGGACCTGATCCTTCAAATGTTTCTTTTCGGCTCATAACTATTTTCACGGGAGCACCAGTTTTTTTGGACAAAATCGCGGCTACCGGTTCGACATAAACAGGTATTTTGCCTCCGAATCCTCCGCCAATTTCAGTCGGTGTTACGCGAATTTTTGAAACAGGGATATCAAGAAGGTCAGCTAGGCTGTCCCTTACGACAAAAGAGCCTTGAGTGCTACACCATACGTGTAGCCTACCGTCTGGGCCCCATAATGCTGTTCCGCTATGAGGTTCTATGTATCCTTGATGGACTGTCTTGGTGTCATATTCCCTCTCCACTATTACGTCCGCATCCTTAAACCCTTTTCCTATGTCACCTTTTACGTGCTGGAAATGACTGGCTGTATTACTGACGATTCCAGAATCTTCACCCAACTCTTGTGTGGTCAGGCTTTCATGCAGAATGGTTGACCCCGCCGCCATGGCTTCTTGGGTTGTCAACACAGGATCTAAAACTTCATACTCTATCTCTATGAGTGCGAGAGCTTCTTCAGCGACGTGAGGATTTACCGCAGCTACCCCCGCAATTGCATGACCTGCATAAAGGGCCTTGTCACTTGCTAGAATATTGTCTCTGAGCCATTTCAACCTCGTTGTGTCTTCTCCTAGCTCTACTGATTTGTCACTAGTTTGTGGGAAATCTATTGCTGTTGCGATAGCTTTCACTCCCTCTAGTGCTTCTGCTTTGCTTGTATCAATAGATACTATTTTTGCGTGAGCATGGGGGCTTCTGAGAATTTTCCCATGTAAAAGGCCAGAGGCGTCAAAATCGGCGCCATAGATTGCCCTTCCTGTAACTTTATCTGCACCATCGTGTCTGACTGGTCTAGTCCCGATCACTTTGTAATCGACGCTGGACAGGACCATATTTCTTTCATAGTCAGCAGTTGTCATGTCCTTTAAGCCTCCTGCATTCTTTTAGCTGCATCTTGCACAGCCCTTACTATTTTGTCGTAGCCGGTGCATCTACATAAATTGTTCGCTAGCCAGAAACGAATCTCGTGCTCAGTAGGGTCTGGATTTTGCTCTAGTAATGCCTTGGAAGCCACAATGAATCCGGGAGTGCATATTCCACATTGCAAGGCAGCGTTTTCAAGGAAAGCTAATTGAATCGGATGTAGGTTACTACCGTCCGCAACACCCTCTATGGTGCCTATGCTGGCCCCTTCCGCTTCAACCCCTAGGACTAAGCATGAAGTTACTACTCTCCCATCCATGTCGACTGTGCAAGCGCCACAGTTGCCATCGTTGCAACCTTCTTTCGTGCCTGTCAGTCCGACAACATCCCTCAGACATTCAAGCAGACTCTGACGAGGTTCACACAAAAAGTCGACTTTTTCCCCATTTATTGTGGTTTGTACGTGAGTCTTTCCTGGCATTATTTGCCTCCCTGTGCGCGGTCTACTGCCGTATTAAGAGCCCGGCGGGTAAGAACTTCGCATAAATGTTTTCTGTATTCTATGGTTCCCCTCATATCAGAAATCGGTTTTGCTGCTTCCTTCGCCGCGTTGGCTGCATTTTGTATCGGACCTTCTCCTACTGATTCCCCTACTAACGCACTAATTGCGTCTGGTACTGAAATTGGAGTAGGGGCAACCGATGCCAAACTGACCTTGGCTGCAGTGAATTTGCCAGAAGTAATATTTACCGATACGCCAGCACCTACGACAGCTATATCCATTTCATTTCTAGGGATAAATCTGATGTAGTTGGCACCGAATCCTTCACCGGGTTTGGGAAGGTTAATAGAAACCAATATTTCGTCTTTTTCGATACATGTTTGTCGTGGTCCGGTGCAAATGTCCTCCACCGCCACTTCACGTGTACCGTTTGGGCCTGCCAAAGTAGCTACCCCGTTATGTGCCACAAGGTTGGGGATTGAGTCCCCACTCGGGGCTGCATTACACAGGTTGCCTCCAAGAGAGGCTCTACCTTGTATTTGAGTACCGCCAATTAATGAGGCAGAGTCAATTAGTGCAGGATAGTGGTTTATAACTTGGTCATCATTATAAATTTTGTAACAGGGAACAGCTGCACCGATGGTGAGCCCTTTAGCTGGGCTATAGCTAAGTTCGTTTAGTTCTGGTATTTCCTTTACATTTACAACAACATCTGCGTCCACTCTTGGGTCTTTAACCCTCAACTGAACAATCAAATCTGTACCGCCCGCCATAGGGCGAGCTTTCCCGCCTGATTGGGAGAGGATTTTTATAGCCTCATCCACCGTTTTGGCATTTTCATAATCAATCCACTTCAAGAGATTTCCTCCTTTGCCGGAACACCTTATTATTTGGTGCCCCTAGTTCGCTTTATTTTCAGCCAGTATTGCGGCTCATTAGGATGAGCTGCGCACCAATATAAATGGGGCCGAAATTCGGCTCAAGTCTAACATAAGGATTTCAGGCTAACAATCTTCAAGACATACCTAATCCGTCACTGGACATATTCCTTGTTTTCTGAAGGCCAATATTTCCGTATAAAATGAGGTATTGATGGCAGAATATAGTTCAAACGCCAGAGGACCTGTGATTTACTTGAGCTAATTAAAGGTAAGCTTATTTCAATACGTTTTTAAGGTATCTTCCTGTATAAGAACCTTTGTTATGGGTGGCATTTTCGGGAGTTCCCTCATAGACCAAATTTCCCCCTTTGTCCCCTGCACCGGGGCCAAGGTCTATTATCCAATCGGCACTTTTTATCAGATCAAGGTGGTGCTCAATTAAAACAACTGAATTTCCTGCGTCGACAAGTCGCTGCAGGACTCTCAATAATTGGGAACAGTCTTCAAAAGAAAGCCCTGTTGTCGGCTCATCCAAAATGTACAAAGTCTGTCCAGTAGCTCTTTTTGAAAGCTCTGTCGCTAACTTGACTCTTTGGGCTTCACCTCCACTTAACTGTGTGGCCGGCTGCCCCAATTTGATGTAGCCAAGCCCAACATCCTGTAGGGTTTGTAACTTTGTCTTTATCCTGGGTATGTTAGAAAAAATGGTTAAAGCTTCGGTTACAGTTGATTGCAAGACATTCGAGATGCTTAAACCTCGGTATTCTATTTCTAATGCTTCCCTGTTATACCTGCTCGCTTGGCATTCTTCGCAAGGTACAGAGACGTCAGGTAGGAATTGCATCTCTATGTTTATGTAACCATCCCCAGAGCAGGCTTCACATCTTCCTCCTTTGACGTTAAATGAAAATCTACCAGGTTTGTATCCTCTACTTCTTGCTTCAGGTACCTGAGCGAAGAGCTCTCTGATAGGGGTAAATGTGCCTGTGTATGTAGCAGGATTACTCCTCGGAGTTCTCCCGATGGGCGATTGGTCAATATTGACGACTTTGTCTATGTTCTCAATACCTTTAATGCTTTTGAATTTACCTGGACGATCTTTAGCTCGGTAGAAGTGTTGTGATAAGCGCTTGTAGAGTATTTCGTTGATCAAGGTGCTTTTACCTGACCCTGAAACACCGGTGATACAAACCAATATGCCGAGAGGAATTGTCACATCTATCGAATTTAAATTGTTTTGTTCAGCACCTTCGATTTCTAGATATTTTCCATTGAATAATCTTCTGGTCTGAGGGGTGTCGATTACTTTTGCCCCAGATAAATATTGTCCAGTTAGCGAATTCTTGGAGCTCATAATCTTGCTAACAGTCCCTGATGCGACTATCTCACCACCGTGTTCCCCGGCACCTGGCCCCAGATCCACTATATGGTCGGCCGCTCGCATAATTGCCTCATCATGTTCCACTATTAAGACAGTGTTACCAACATCCCTAAGTCCTTTGAGAGTGTTTATGAGCCTATAATCATCTGCAGGATGCAGCCCAATAGATGGCTCGTCGCAAACATATAGGACTCCCATTAGACCGGACCCTATCTGCGTTGCGAGTCGTATTCTTTGGGCTTCTCCGCCACTCAAGGTGGAAGCGGTGCGTGAAAGTGTTAGGTAGTCGAGGCCTACATTGAGCAGAAACTGCAGTCTGCCAGATAGTTCTTTCAAAATTTGTGAGGCTATTGACTTATCTCTATTTGAAAGAATTTTTGGATTTTCAAGCAAGACAATCCAATCAGCCGCTTCTGAAATGGATTTGTCAGACACACTCATGATTGTTTCATCGCCTATGGTCACTGCCAATGATTCCGGTTTTAAACGTTGGCCTGAACATCCTTGGCAAGGAAGAGATGTCATATACCTCTCTATGTCTTTACGCACCTTTTCTGATTCTGTCTCTGTATATCTCCGTTCTAAATTTCCTATAACCCCTTCAAAGCGACGATTCCATCGGAATGTCCTGCCTCTTCTGCTTCGATAAGACATTTTAATTTTGGTCTTGGTACCATTCAGAATCATGTCCATTGTTTCAGGTTCAAGTTCCTGAATCGGAACATCGATTCGGAAACTATCTATTTCTGACAAAGAATTTAACTGGCTCATGTGCCAGGAAGATAGTGATCCTCCTTTTGACCAACCTTCAATGGCACCGTCCTCTATAGTCTTTGTTTTGTCAGGTATTACTAGATCAGGATCTACAACCATTTTGAATCCTAGGCCTGTACATGTAGAACAAGCCCCATGTGGATTGTTAAAGCTAAAGGTTCTAGGTTCAATCTCCCCAAGGCTTACGTTGCAATAAACACAAGAAAATTCTTCTGAAAATATCATTTCATC
>VFFY01000061.1 GCA_009392675.1 SAR202 cluster bacterium
CATGGAAACGTAACGTTCACCGGTGATAAGAATCTTTGGCTTGGAATCCTTTATCATATACTCGATTTCTTCTGGGTGGGAACGGAAATTAAGCGGCACGTACACAGCGTCCAGCTTAGCTGCTGCAAAGTAGGTCTCTATATTTTCGTTACAGTTGACCTGAATAGTTGCTATTCTATCTCCCGCTCCGACGCCCATCCCCGCAAGGGCATTCGCCAACCTCTTCACTCTTTCATCCAATTCTTGAAAAGAAAACCTTTTCCCATCAAAAACTATAGCGGTTCTTTCTGGAACAATCAGTGAGGTGATATTTAAAAATTCTGTGGTGTTCATGAATCGTGCATTACTCCTAGCGCCTTGGAATACAAAAGGTAATTTAACACCATGGAATACTAATATCCAAATCTATCTAGACAATTAGGTATAAGGAAGCATAGAAATCAAAATAATTTCAATGATTTTGTTAATAGCCATCAACCTCTGATAGAATTGGTAGTCCGTTAACATTAAGGTAATTTTTAGAGTAGCGTCTTAAAAAAGGGAGATTTCTTTGGCCTCGAACAATGAAATGAACCTGCTTGAGGCAGTCGGTGAATACACCGGAAGCCTTAAAGACAAAGATAAGTCTCAGGCAGCCATAAGAGAGATAAATCGCTTCGTTAAACACTTCCAAGGAGAGCGTCTTCTTGCATCTATAACACCATCTCAGATAGGTGTATATGCTGAACAAGTTGCAAAAAACACGATGTCGGAAGAGGCAGTAGAAGGCCTACAGGCTGTCCGCAAATTCCTAGCTTATATCCACAAACAAGAAATAACGGACAGGAATCTGGCTACTCATTTTCGGGTCAGAAAGTCGAAAACCAACTCTAGAAATGGAAGAGGAAGGTCTGTGTCGCAAAGGGGTGGTCAAGAAATGACTCAGGAAGGACACGACCAACTTACGTCTGAGAAGGAGTTGCTTGAATCAAATAGGGTATCCATCAGTGAATCCATTCAAAGCGCCGCTGAAGATGGCGATGTTAGGGAAAATGCCCCTCTTGAAGCAGCTCGTGAGCAACAAGGGAGAGAGGAAGCCCGAATCAAGGAAATCGAGGGCATGCTCAGGTCCGCGATAATTGTTGATTCTTCAGGCAAGGGGGCAAAAACAGTGCGGGTTGGAACCACTATAGTAATTGAAGATGTAGACAAAAAAAAGAAGAGCAAATACACTCTTGTTAGCCCTTCAGAGGCTAATCCTCTTGAAGGCAAAATATCTGATGCTTCTCCATTAGGAAAGGCATTGATAGGAAAAAGGTCCGGTCAAAAGGCTATAGCAATCACTCCAAAAGGTCAGACGAACCTCAAAATACTTGATATAAACTAGCGATCCTTGTTATAAACTAAATCGCTGGTCACTTTTGAGACCGGAGTCACAAGCCCATATACTAACGCAGGTCCCTTCACATGGTGATTACTTCCAAAGTTTCTGACACGCAAGAACTCATTGAAGAGTTACAAAAACACGTTTCAGGAGAGGTGCGTTTCGACAAAATGTCGCGGGCCCTATGGAGTACTGATGCCAGCATCTACCAAATTGAACCGGTGGGCGTTGTTTTGCCTCGAAATGACGAGGATGTCATAGCGGTCATTGAAACAGCTCACAAGTACGGCGTCACCGTTTTGCCTAGAGGTGGCGGTACCAGTCTAGCTGGGCAAACCGTAGGGGAATCAATAGTAGTAGATTTCTCAAGGTATATGAAAAGCATGGGAGAAGTGAATACGGAGGAAGGGTGGGTAAAAACACAGCCTGGGATAATTCTTGATGAACTAAATGCGCAACTGTCACCTCACGGCGTGATGTTCGCACCTGATCCCAGTACAAGTAGTCGGGGAAACGTGGGAGGAGCACTAGGTAACAATTCATGTGGAGCTCATTCAATCCTATGGGGTAAAACCGTAGATAACGTGTACGACCTTGACGTGGTTCTGTCGAATGGTGACAGAGCGAAATTTGAATATTTGGCCGGAGATACTCTTGAAGAAAAGTTAAGGGTATCAGGACTAGAAGGAGATATTTACAAAAACCTCTTCACCATTGGTGAAAAAAACAGAGATGAAATTCTGGCGCGATATCCGAAAATACAACGAAGGGTATCTGGATATAATTTAGACGAGTTTGTTAGCGGAAGGAACTTCAATATGGCCAGGTTTGTGGTTGGTTCAGAAGGTACTCTCCTTACCATTACAGAGGCGAAGTTGAAGGTGGTCCCGGTCCCCAAAATAAAGGGATTGGGAGTCCTGCATTGCAACGATTTAAATGAATCCATGGAAGCAACCGTGGCAGCAATAGAAATGGAACCAGCTGCCGTTGAATTGATTGGAAGTATGATAATCAAACAAGCCCAATCCAATCTGGCATATTCCAGGCTTACTAGTTTTATAGAAGGATCACCCGAAGCCCTCCTGGTAATCGAATTGATAGCTGACACAGACTTAGAACTTCAATCCCGATTTGACGAACTGGAAACAAGGATGGGAAAAGGTGGTTGGGGCTACAAACTTTTAAGAATGACCAATCCAACAGATCAACAAAAAGTTTGGGATGTGAGAAAGGCTGGGCTGGGGTTAATGATGAATGTGCCAGGTGAGGCCAAACCTCTTCCATTTGTCGAAGACACCGCAGTATCTCCGGAAGTCTTACCCGAATTTGTCAAAAGATTTGATCAGATAATAAAAAAGAACGGCACAGAAGCCGGATACTATGGCCATGCCAGCGTGGGGTGTCTCCATATTAGGCCTTTAGTAAACCTAAAAAACCAAGAAGGCATAGACCGAATGGTAGCCATTTCTGAAGAGATAAGTGATCTGGTGCTTGAGTATGGGGGATCGTTAAGTGGTGAGCACGGTGATGGTTTAGTTCGAAGTGGATTTAATCGCAAGATGTTTGGTGATCAGTTGTATGAGGCATTCAGAGAGGTCAAATCGACCTTCGACCCACAAGGCATCATGAATCCAGGCAAGATAGTTGATTCCCCATCGATGACTGATAATTTACGATATGGTACTAGCTACCATACTTTAAATCCCGATACGGGATTTGCATACAGAACAGAGGGGGGAAGTTTTGCCAGCGCAATTGAAATGTGCAATGGGCAAGGTGCTTGCAAGAAAGTCATGGGAGGCACCATGTGTCCCTCCTATATGGCTACTAGAGATGAAGAACACTCAACAAGAGGGCGGGCCAACGCACTGAGAGCCACCATATCAGGAGCATTACCCCCGGAGGCAATCACCCAGGAACGTATGTATGACGTGATGGACCTATGCCTAGAATGCAAAGGTTGCAAGGCTGAATGTCCTTCCAACGTAGATATGGCAAAACTGAAATATGAATTCCTTAACATCTATCATAAAGAGAATGGCTACAGCCTAAAAAATAGGTTTTTCGGCAATGTATCCTCGCTTAGTAAATTGGGTTCTTTTTTTGCCCCATTTTCAAATTGGATGATGTCGATTCCAGGTTCTAAGCAACTACTAGAACAGTACGTAGGGATTGATTCCAGAAGACCGCTCCCCAAATTCGCCTCTCAAACTTTCGCCCAATGGTTCAAAGCGAGAGGGGGATCACCGGAGGTGGCTGCTATTAACGGACAAGTTATCTTATTTCCAGACACCACAACTAACTTCAACCATCCAGAGTTAGGAATAGCTGCGGTGGAAGTAATTGAAAAACTTGGATACCAAGTTATACTTCCCGAGGTGAAATGCTGTGGGAGGCCAATGCTTTCAAACGGTATGATAGACGCAGCCAAAGCAAATATCTCATTCAACATTGACCAGATTTACCCCTACATAGAAAGCGGGGCCAAACTAGTAGGGATCGAACCAAGCTGCGTCCTTGGATTTTTAGGAGACTTCGGTGACCTAATGGCTGATCCTAGAAAAACGGATATCATAGCTGAGAACACTATGCTTATAGAGGAATTTTTCTTACACGCCTTTGAAAATGATTCAGAGATAACATTTCAGAATGCTCCAAAAAATCAAACCGCTGTACTTCATGGACACTGTCACCAAAAAGCACTGGTCGGCACCTCTGCAGCAATGCAAGTTTTAGGACACATTCCGGGACTCGATGCATCCGAAGTAGAATCAGGTTGCTGTGGTATGGCAGGATCATTTGGTTATCTTAAGGACCACTATGAAATTTCTATGCAAATCGGCGAGGAAGCACTATTCCCAAAATTAAGAAATGAGGATGAGGACACTTTAGTTATCACGGAAGGAGTATCGTGCCGTGAGCAAATAGAACAAGGCACCGGAAGAAAATCAAAACATCTTGTGCAGGTGCTTGCTGAATACCTCTAATCTTTCATCCTCCCATAAAGTCATCCTATTTTAGTTGGGTTTTAAAAATTGAAAACATTCTTGAGTGAAACCTGCTATAAAATAAAAATTTAGACTGCATAAATGCATTTTGTAATAACAGTCAGGGAGAGTTACAAATGAAGGTAGGATTTATAGGGATTGGATTAATGGGGCAGCATATGGTCAAGCACATCATAAAGGCCGGGCATGACCTAGTGGTATATGACATAAACAAGAATGCCGCCAATGAGATTATTTCCATGGGTGCTATTTTTGCCGATAATCCAGCACAGGTAGCGCAAGCCAGTGAAGTTGTGTTCACTTCTTTACCTAGGCCACAGGATGTGGAAGAAGTCACTTTGGGTGAGGGTGGAATACTAGCTGGAGCATCGGTGAATACCACACACTTTGATCTCAGCACCACGGATCCAGAAACCATCAACCATGTGTCATCTCTTTATGGCCAAAAAGGCGCCACTATCCTCGATGCACCAGTCAGTGGTGGTACGGTTGGAGCTGAAAAAGGAACACTATGTATCATGGTGGGCGGAGATTTAGAAAAATATAACAAGTACAAATCCATATTAGACGCAATGGGATCACAGGTAATGTACTGCGGGGACATAGGTTCTGGTGCTGTTTGCAAAATAGCAAACAATTTAATAGGAATGACCTTGGGGGTTGTGTTATCAGAAGCCCTAAGTATGGGGGTTAAAGCGGGGGTAGACCCTATGACTCTTTATGATGCCATATCTGCTAGTACTGGAAATACGGCTCACATGAAGTCTTATCCAGAGACACTTTTTAAAGGCAATTTCGATCCTGGTTTCAAATTAGATCTAGCTGCCAAAGATGTGGGACTCGCTACTGATATGGGCAGGAAACTACGAGTACCAATGAAAGTCTCAAATTTAGTCCAGCAATGCTACATAGATGCACAAAACAAAGGTTGGGGTCAAGAATCCACTCTGGCAATAGCCAAGCTCCAAGAAGAAATATCTGGGGTGAAAATACGGTCTGAAATCAAATGATGGATTGGTATTTCATTGGCTAAACATCAAAAATCTATATTGGACTCTGGATTGAGAGTTATATCCCAGCAACTACCAGGTTCTGAGTCCGTTTCGATCCTAATTTCCGTGAAAACAGGTTCTAGAAATGAACAAAAGGACCAGTATGGTGTAGCACATTTCGCAGAGCATATGCTCTTCAAAGGCACTGATAAAAGGCCGTCCCCGCTATTAGTCAGTTCGCCCATTGAATCAACTGGTGGGTTTCTAAATGCAAGCACAGGATATGAATCCACAAACTACTGGTGCAAGGTACCCGAGAACCATTTCCTCACCGGAATAGAAACCTTACAAGATATGATGCAAAATTCATTATTGAATGAAAATGAAATCAATTCTGAACGTGGAGTAATAATTGAAGAAATAAAAACAATTGAAGACTATCCAGATTCTAAAACAGCTTTGAATTTAGATAAATTAATGTGGTCTGATAGTGCCTTAGGACGTGACATCGCTGGTTCTATACAAAGTGTTCAAAATATCACTCAAGAAACAATTAGAACGTTCATCAATAATTTCTATCTCCCCGCTAACACCGTAATCAGTATCGCTGGAAACATAGACCATGACACGTCAATTCAATCAATTGACCAATTATTTTTAACTCACACATTTCCTGAAACCCAGCCTAAAATTAGTCCCATTAAGATTGTTCAAAATTCCGTGAGATTGGATATAGAAAAAAGGGATATAGAACAAATTCATATTCATCTCGGATATCCCGGAGTCTCCATAACCCATCCCGATAGATATGCAATGGACATGCTGAATGTCATTTTAGGAGACGGAATGAGTAGTAGGCTATTTCAAGAAATAAGAGAACGGCTTGGTTTGGTCTATGACATAGAGTCAGGAATCACACATTTGCAAGATGTCGGGGACTTCAGGATAACTTTGGCGGTTGATAAAAATAAATACATCGCTGCCATTAAAGCTATCCTGACAGAGGTGGAAAGCTTAAAAACAGGATTAGAGGATTCTGAAGTCGTTCGTGCCAAGCAAATCTTAAAAGGGAGGATGCGGTTAAGAATGGATGATTCACAGGCCGTCTCTGCATGGAATGCCCATCAGGAGTTATTCAATAAACAGATACACCGTGAAAGTGTCATTAAAGAATCTATAGATAAAAATGACGTATCGACATTACAGAAAGCCGCTTTCCAATATTTGGATGTCTCAAAACTAAATATAGCTATTGTTGGGGACGTAGTGTCAAAAGAACCAATATTGCATTCAATAGCCAATTTATAGAGAAATAAGCTTAAAATTGTTTCGTATTTCCTTGACACTGAAATCACTACATTGCTAACATTTCCTGCCTGATCCTGATTTCAACTAGTGGCCCAAGTTATACAGTTTTAAACAACTGAATTGAGAAAACCGAGGAGCACAAGATTGCCGCACGTAAAATGCCTGCAATGTAGAGAATGCAAAAGTGAATATCCTATAGAGCCGTTAAATGCGTGTGAGTTTTGTTTTGGACCTTTGGAAGTCTCCTATGACTATGACGCTGTAGCTAAATCAGTCTCGAGGAAAAGCATTGAATCTGGGCCAAATACTATGTGGAGGTACCATGATTTCTTGCCAGTAGAAAAGGAATCTGCCGTCGATATATCCACCGGATTTACCCCCCTAATTCATGCGAAAAATCTGGGTCGTCAGCTAGGTTTGGATCACCTTTACATAAAAAATGACAGCGTAAACCCCACTTTCTCTTTCAAGGATCGTCCCGTGTCTGTCACAACAACAAAGGCTCTTGAATTTGAGTTTGAAGTTCTAGCATGCGTGTCCACTGGTAATTTAATGGGGTCAGTTGCAGCCCATGGAGCGAAGGCAGGGATGGAAACCATGGTATTTTATCCAGCTGATCTTGAACAAGGAAAAATTCAAGGCGCAGCTGTTTATGGCCCTACGATGGTAGCGGTAGAAGGGACATATGATCAGGCTAACAGGTTCTGCAGCGAACTTGCAGACGCCCACAGTTGGGCGTTTGTAAATATAAACATGCGCCCATACTATGCAGAAGGGAGCAAAACCCTAGGATATGAAGTCGCCGAACAATTAGGCTGGAAAGCTCCCGACCACTGTGTAGTTCCTGGGGCATCAGGAGAACTACATACGAAAATATGGAAAGGCCTGGAAGAATTCCAAGGTGCCGGCTTAATTGACAAAGCCAAGACAAAAATGCACCTTGCACAAGCGGAAGGATGTGCACCTATTGTTGAGGCATTTGAATCTGGTAATACCCAGGTCAAGCCGGTTAGGCCTCGCACAATTGCAAAGTCTTTGGCTATTGGCAATCCTGCCGCTGGGCCATATTCGCTTGAAGTTCTTCGCGACACCGGAGGCACTGGGGTTTTTGCCTACGAAAATTCGATAATCGATGGTATACGACTTCTAGCGGAAACAGAAGGAATATTTACCGAAACAGCCGGTGGAGTGGTCATATCCAGCCTAAAAAGGCTGGTTAAACAAGGTAAGATTAAAAAAGACGAAGTCACTGTGGCCTTTGTTACAGGAAATGGCCTAAAAACTTTAGAGGCAATGGGAGATTTCGTGGCCCCAATTGAAACCAAACCTGACTTAGACACTTTTCAAACGAAGCTGTCTAATCGAAGAGATTAAGGTGGTATAGGATTATGGTGACAAAACGTGTCAAATTTACTTTCCCACAAGAACTTATTAAGGAACCAGTAATATATAAACTTGGTGTTGATTTCGGTATAGTAACCAACATCAGAAGAGCAGATATAAGAGACGACATGGGGTGGGTTGTGTTGGAATTAGAAGGAGAAAGTGGTGTGGTAGATGACGGGCTCAAATGGGTAATTTCAACAGGAGTGAGGGTCGACCCAATAGCCGGTGACATCATCGAAGGCTAAGTGGTCTCAACCAGACGATTTAAAAATCAAGGAGAATACAGATGAGTGTCAGTGTAAGAATCCCTACGCCTTTGAGGAAAGTAACCAACGGAGAAGATAAAGCAGATGCAGAAGGGAATACAGTAAGTGCGATAATTGCATCGTTGGATTCTCAGTTCCCTGGTATCAAAAGTCGGCTATGCGATGACAACGGGGAATTACGGAGCTTTGTAAACATTTATATCAATGGGGAAGACATTAGATTCATGGATGGTGTGGAAAGTGGCGTGGATGCCGGAGATGAGATAAGCATTGTGCCAGCAGTAGCCGGGGGCAGATAGTCTAGCTTTATTATTTGAACTGCTTTATCTGACGGGGCGCTTGATTGGTCCTTGCAGATTGGTCTGAGGGTTGGTAATTTTCCCAAAATGTTTCCCTATACTGATTTATTAATCCCTGCTGGATTGCCTTTCGTAAATCAACCATAGTTTGCATAAGAAATCTCAGGTTGTGTATTGAGGCCAGTCGGTAAGCCAAGTATTCCTTCGCCTTGAACAAATGATGGATATACCCTGCGGAAAAATTAATGCAAGCGTAACAATCACAATCAGTGTCAAAAGAACTGTCATTTCTTTTGTATTCGGATCTCGTTACATTACGCCTACCAAATTTGGTGTACATGGCACCTTTCCTTGCAACCCGCGTTGGAAGCACGCAGTCAAACATATCGATACCACGTACAACACACTCCACCAAATCCTCCGGCGATCCTACGCCCATGAGATATCTGGGTTTGCCGGTTGGCAACAATTGGGAAGTGATTTCAACTGTTGGGTACATTTTTTCCTTTGTCTCCCCTACACTCAATCCACCAATTGCATATCCGGGCAGATCAAGGCTTGAAAGGAAATCAGCAGATTTCTGCCTAAGGTCAGTATGTAGTCCGCCTTGCACAATGCCAAATAGAGATTGGTCGGATTTAGTATCCAAGGAACGTAATGAGCGACCCAACCAGCTAGAAGTCAAGTCCATCGCCTCTGACAAATCAGTTTTAGATGCCTCAGTTGGGAGGCATACATCTAGAGGCATAATGACATCAGACCCAATGTCGGTTTGTATTTCGACCACAGATTCCGGTGTTAATTCATGGGTTGAACCATCAATATGGGACTTGAACGTAATACCGTCGTCAGTTATTTTTCTTAAATGTTGTAGGCTAAAACCCTGAAATCCCCCACTATCCGTCAAGATAGGCTTGTTCCAGTTCATAAATGAGTGCAGCCCCCCCAATTCTTTTATGGTTTTAGACCCCGGTCGCAAGTAGAGGTGGTAGGCATTACCAAGAATTATTTGGGTTCCCAAGCATTCCAAATCTATTCTGTCTAGAGCCTTGACAGAGCCCTGCGTGGCAACGGGCATGAATACTGGGGTACGTATCTCCCCGTGGGAAGTAGTAATACATCCTGCCCGAGCAAGCCCATCGCTATGTTCCACAGTGAAATTGAACATTTCTATCTTTTTTAATGCGCTGATGGCAGATTCAATAAACCTGGCCATAATCCTTCTAAAAGTAACTGTAATCCCAAAAATAAAACCACTAAAAGAAGTAATTTCAGAATCCAAAAACTCTTGATTCTCTGCGTTAATCTTGCGCCAATCTGCCCCCCTAGAACCAATCCTAATCCTCCCCAAACCAATGTTGGATACCACTCTATATTATGATTAAAAGCATGTGCTGCGGCACCTATCGTGGCATAAAATGAAAGCGAAAAAATAGAAGTTGCCACTGCTACTTTTACTGGAAAGGAAAAAGCGGACACCAATATAGGGGTCCTCAAAAACCCACCACCTGTGCCAAAAAAACTGGATACAAACCCAAGGATAAAATTAAATGTAGTTGCCATGGATTCATTGAATCTATAGTTGAATATTGTCCCATCAAACGCTGTTATTTTCCTTTCTTTCACAGTAAACGATATCCATTTAGGAAGCTCCGGTTTTAAGGTTACCTCATTTGATGTACAGTCGAAATCGTCCTCTGTCTTGCTGCCCCGAAAAAACATGTGCATAGCCAAGGCCAATAGTAAAATCCCAAAAAGTGTTCTAAAAATGTTACCTGGCATTACGTCCAATATGAACGGAGCTAGCACGGAACCCGGAACAGCAGCAATAGCAAATAAAACCCCACTCCTCACGTCAATAAAGCCAGATTTCCTATATGCTATAAATCCGGAAATACTATTAATCGATACTAAGGCCAAAGAAGTACCAGCAGCTATTTCAGGGTCTTTTGAAAAAAAGAGTATCAATACTGGAGCTAAAATAAACCCCCCTCCAGCTCCCACCAAAACCCCGTAAATTCCGGTAGATACACCAAGTATAAAAAGAATTATTTCAATCAAGTGTATATCTCGCTAAACAAGTCCTATCTCCTTAATTGTGAAAGAGCCTCCAACAAAAAAGGTTCTGGAACCTCATTGTTAGTAATAGCCTTACCAATCTTGCTCAAAAGTACCCAGTTGACTGAACCTCCAACCGTTTTCTTATCTGATTTTATGGCTTCGATAATTTTTTCAGATTCAATAGCATCTGAGGTTGTGGGTAAATCATATTGATTCAATACAATCTCCTGCCTCCTCACTTCTTCATCTGACATCATTCCCATGGAATTCGACAGCAACGCTGCCGCCATCATACCTATACTAACTGCTTCTCCGTGTAAATATTTTGAATACCCAGTTGTGGATTCTATAGCGTGGCCAACTGTGTGACCGTAATTAAGGAGTATTCTGACCCCTAACGTTTCTTTCTCATCCTGCGAAACCACTCGTGCTTTAATTGCGACACTTTTCCTTATGATTTCAGTAGCTATTTCAGGGTCTAATGCAGCTATTTCACTATGTTTTCTTTCAAATAACTTCAGCAATGATTCGTCCAGAATTAACCCGTGTTTTATAGCCTCAGCCCAACCTGACGTCAATTCTCTAACAGGCAGTGTATTTAAAGTCTCTACGTCAGACATTACAAACTTTGGTTGATAAAAAGAGCCAACCAGATTTTTACCTTGCTCCATATCAACGGCAACTTTACCCCCAATAGAGGCATCCATCATTGAAAGCAGGGTTGTGGGCACTTGAGCAAAGGGCATCCCTCTCAAATATGTGGCGGCTACAAATCCAGCCAGATCGCCAATTACTCCTCCACCTACTGCTACTATCATATGCCCTCTTTCAGCCTTGTGATCAGCCAGCCAAGAATAGATGTGCTTAACTGTCTCTAAATTCTTATGGTTTTCACCAGAAGGAACAAAAAACATAAATGTTGGTATTCCGGCCGATTCCAACGAAAGCTGCACCCTCCTAGCATGGCTGTTGACACCTTCATCAGCCACAACATATGCCACTTTAGTGTCATGAACAGCCTTAACTCTTTCCCCAATATCATCGATTATGCCCCAACCTACCCATACAGGATATGTGGCGCTTGCGGTGATTACCTCTGATGCCAAATCATCGTAATTTACTTTTCCCAACTCACAAGTCTCCTATGAATTTCTTCAGCCACGACCTCAACACTTTTCCTGTCTGTTTGCACAATAGCATGAGATCTTTTATAAGCATTCTGCCGACTATCTAACAATTTCTTAATTCGCTCCAGGGGTTCTTCAGAAATAAGCATAGGCCTATCGTTATCAACTCCTGTGTTTTCAAGTTGTATATTTAGTCGTTCAAGTATTGTCTCCGGAGAAGTCTTTAACCAGATAATACAACCAGAATTCTCCATTGTCTCAACATTCACCGGATCAACCGGGACTCCTCCTCCTGTAGACACAATTAAGTTAGTACGAATGGATATTTTTTTTAAACAATCCGTTTCGACTGCTCTAAAATATTCCTCACCTTCACAATTAAAGATGTCTGGTATGGTTTTTTGCTCAATTTCCTCTATCGTCAGGTCTATATCTACGAATTCTTTACCCATCAGAAAAGAAAGTGCTTGTCCTACTGTAGATTTACCTGAACCAGAAAAGCCTGTCAGATATATATTGCGCTTCATATGCGGAACCTTACCTCATTTACGGCAAAACATTCATCCAGTCTACAACAGAAGCAAAAGTAGAGATGATTACAAAAACCAAAGACGTGTTATTTTCCTGTTATCCCTTTAAATTACGGTTTTAAAAATCTTCCTAACCGTTTAGTGACAATATAAAATCAACTTATATAAACATTAGAAGTTACAAAGGTATAGAACTTGAGGTTAGACAATAGATCCGACTACCAACTTAGACCTGTGCATTTTGAAAAAAACCCTCTCAGATTTTCACAAGGATCTGTTCTTATTTCCACAGGTTTAACTAAAGTCATATGTACAGCGACAGTCGAGGAAAAAATTCCTAACTTTTTAGCAGGGTCGGGCAAAGGCTGGATTACTGCGGAATATTCCATGCTACCAGGCTCCACCTCTCCACGAGTGTCACGCGACAATCAAAGAAAGGGAAGATCCCAGGAAATATCCAGATTAATAGGAAGATCTCTTAGAGCCTCCATCAATTTGCAAGAACTTGGGGAGATCACTATCACGATCGATTGTGATGTCATTCAAGCCGATGGGGGAACCAGAACAGCCTCAATTACCGGCGGATTTATAGCATTAAGTTTAGCTGTGAAGCAAATGTTAGATTCAGGATCTCTTGATGCTTTACCTACGATAACACCGGTAGCAGCTACAAGTGTGGGTATATTTGGAGGTAAAGTGTTGGTGGATTTGTGCTACGAGGAAGATTCCAAAGCCGATGCCGATTTTAATATGGTAATGGCCTCGGATGGTGGAATAGTTGAAATTCAAGGCTCAGCGGAAGGAAACAGGTTTTCAAGAAAACTGGTTGACCAGGTCCTCGACGCAGGAGTTGACGCAATATCAAAACTTTTTGAGCTGCAAATTAAAGCATTAGAATAATCGTAAAATGAACAAAGCCTCCATTTCAGTTTGCATCGTCATAGGATTAATTTTAGTTGCTTCAGTTATTGCATTAAACATTGGTAACAAACCATCTAAGATGCCTGAAGGTTCTCCAGCGAGAACAGTCCAAATTTTTCTAGAACATGTTTCCAGTGAGAATTATGATTCCGCATACAATTCCTTGTCTATTGAACTCAAAAAGACATGTAGTTTCACAGACTTCGCCGCTGATAGCTTTAACGAAAAAGCCAGATACTCACGGTCGACTTTCAAACACCTAACCACGCATTTGGACAATTTGGAATCCGTGGTGTTAGTGGAAGTAATTGAAGTGGAACCAGCCTTCCCAATAGGAACATCGGAAAATTCTTATCAGGAAAAATTCAATCTTGTGAAAGAGAATATGAATTGGAAGATTAGCCAATTACAATTTCCTATTAATTGCTTTATGGCTTTGGAAAATCCCAACAAATCTGATGACTGAGGCAGTTGATGTCCTGATTTTTTTTCCATTAATTATATTAATAACACTTTGTATTTATAAGCTAATCGCTTTCAGGAAAGGTGGCAATTACGGTCAATCATTGGTTGATCCTGCGAGGCGACTATATTTCTACATAATTTCCGGGGTTGGCCTATCGATGCTTGTGAATGGATTGGAACAATCGTCGGTGCACTTGATAGGTTTTCTCGTTTCTCCATCTCTATTGGAGACAAGCCCAGAACGAGCCGCTTTGGGAATATCATTGCTAGTGATAGGAGGGCCTCTGTGGATATTGTATTGGCAAAAAATTAACCGGGAGATGTTGAAAAATTCAGATGGGATTACCTCAGGTATAAGAATTGCATATCTTCTTTTGTGTTTGTCGGTATCTTTCGCCATATCAATAAGTTCTATTTCTGACATCATTTCAGAGACCTTCCAAGCATCCGAATTTAACTGGCCTCGAATACCGACTCTAATCATATGGTTATTGGTTTGGAGTTACCATTTAAAAGTGCTGTTGCAAGCCAAACCCTCGAATCATGTATATAGCCAAAGTCTACGTAACACATTTGTTTACAGCTTTAGCTTTATTGGATTATTTATACTCGCTTCAAGTTTGAGTAGTTTGATTTACCTCGCGGTCTTTAACATTATCCAAAATACTGTAGGCAATAGGGAAATTTTAATTTCCAACGGTAGCTTTAGCTCGTTAAGGTTAACTGTGTCAGTACTAATAGGTTTTGCGGCATGGTCTGGCCATTGGCTGATCCTAAGGAACAAATTAGTAAAACAAGAATATGAACCGATCTACTTATACCTAATTTACATGGTTACGATAGTGTCCTTAATGGTATCAAGCACAATGTTGCTAATGACTCTATTCGGTAAAGTCTTCCAGATTGAGGAAATGGATGGATGGCGATTTATACTTATTTCCTCAATAAGTACGTTGAGCATCGGTGCTGCTGTTTTGCTTTATCACACAAAGCATGTCCCCAATAACTATCGAATGACTGAATTACTAAAAAAACCTAATGCAGCATTAATATTCTCTTTGGCGTTTTTGGGATTGGGGTTCTTGTGTGCAGGGTTTTCAGTGCTAATTCATTCAGTGATGATCTCTCTACTACAACTGAGCTGGACTAATATAGTCCAACCTGATGATTTTTGGAAAGGTCCTTTATCC
>VFFY01000062.1 GCA_009392675.1 SAR202 cluster bacterium
AACTGGCGACACCAGCATTTTCAGTGCTGTGCTCTACCGACTGAGCTACCTCGGCCCATACCAAGCCGAGAATACATCCTATGGCCGAGAATTATCAGTGTCAAGGAATTTAATTGGAAGTAATTCCTTTCGACACCGCCCAAACCCATTTTCCTATGTCTGGGCGGAGAGTAATCAGCATTACTCCTACCAGTCACCCACCAGTCAGCTAATGGTGTACAATAACCGTTCAATTACTTAGGGCAGCATTTTTAGGCATTTCATGACTATAATTAGGTAACCGGAATGTTTAAGGCTCTGAGAGGTGATCTATTGGCTGATTTTGACGTAGTTGTTTTAGGCGCAGGCCCAGGGGGATATGTGGCTGCTATAAGAGCGGCCCAGCTTGGCTTGAAAACAGCAATTATAGAAAAAGATTCCGTTGGCGGAGTTTGTCTTAATTGGGGATGTATACCAAGCAAGTCGCTCCTCAGAAACGCTGAAGTTCTTAACTTGGTTAACAACGCTGAAGAATTTGGAATTACATTCGAAAATTTGACATACGATTTTTCCAAGGCTATCTCGCGTAGCAGGGAAGTGGTTGATAAGTTGACCTCCGGGGTTCGATATTTGTTGAATAAAAACCAGGTTCAACTCATTGAAGGAACCGGAAAGTTAATCGGGCCCCATGAAATAGAAACCATGGAGGATAATCGAAAATTTACCTCCGAAAATATAATAATTGCGACTGGGGCCAGGCAAAGGGATATTGATTCTATGCCTATTGACCACCACGTAGTAATCAATAGCCGCGACGCGTTAAGCATGTCAGAAATTCCTGATGATATTACGATAATAGGTGGGGGTGCCACGGGGGTGGAGTTCGCGCACATTTACAGAAGCTATGGTGCGAAAGTAACCATAGTGGAAATGATGGATAGAATTATCCCTAACGAAGACTCCGAGATAAGTGATTCACTAAGAAAATCCTTCGCAGAAAGAGAAATAGACATAAAAGTTGGTGTAGCTGTGAAATCTATACAGGCTTCAAACGGGACAGCTTTGGTCACATTGGTAGCAAACGAAGAAGAGCATTTAATCACTTCTGACAAAGTACTAGTTGCGGTGGGGGTACAGCCCAACACAGACGGAATAGGTTTAGAGAAGGCAGGAATAACAACCAATAAAGGTTTCATATCAATTGGTGAAAATATGGAAACAAATGTCTCTGGTGTTTACGCAATTGGAGATGTAACCGGGAAGATGCTCTTGGCTCACGTAGCCTCAGCTCAAGCTGTGACTGCTGTTGAATATATAGCAGGATTAAATCCTGCACCAATTGACTATCAATTAATGCCGAGAGCTATATATTGTGAACCGCAAGTCGCCAGTTTTGGGATGACCGAAGCACAAGCTAAAGACCAGGGTATTGAGACCCAAATAGGAAGATTCCCTTTTTCTGCTAGCGGCAAAGCGATTGCTCTCGGTCACACAGAAGGAATGATTAAACTAGTTATAGACCCGGAAATCGGGGAGATACTCGGTGCACATATGATTGGGCCGGAGGTAACAGAACTTCTTGCAGAATTATCTATGACAAAATTATTGGAGGGGACAACCACAGAGCTTGGATGGTTAGTTCACCCCCATCCGACAATATCTGAGACTTTGAAAGAGGCGGCTTTAGACTCAACCGGCGAAGCGATCCACATATAAAGAAGAACTGAAAGTGGCCACTACCTCAAATATAGAGAACATTGAAAAACAGGAAGCGCTGGGTATTTTCAGCCAGATGCTTTTAATAAGACGTTTTGAAGAAGAAGCCGAACGTTTGTACAGAAGGGGTCTCATAAGAGGATTTTTACATACATATATTGGTGAGGAGGCGATAGCGGTAGGAGCTATACCAACCCTGCGGGACGATGACTACGTCATAGGTCATTACAGGGACCACGGCCACGCGTTAGCTAGGGGCATTGATCCTAAAGCCGCCATGGCCGAGTTATGTGGTAAATCTACCGGGTGCAGTGGTGGCAAGGGAGGTTCTATGCACTTGTTTGATATTGAAAAACATTTTATGGGTGGTCATGCAATCGTCGGAGGCCAACTTCCATTAGCAATCGGTATAGCACTTGGCCTGAAGTTAAAAAAATTAGACAGTGTGGTGATGTGCTTTTTTGGAGATGGAGCTGTAAATGAGGGTGAATTTCATGAAGCCATGAACATGGCCTCATTATGGAAACTTCCAGTGGTGTTTATGCTGGAAAATAATCTTTATGGTATGGGTACAGATGTTAATCGTTCCCGAGCCGGTGGTTCCAGTATATATGGGGCTGCTGAACCGTATATGATCCCAGCAGTCCAAATAGACGGAATGGATGTGATGGCGGTGAGAGAAACAGTCATAGAAGGCGTCGCAAAAGTCCGTGAAGGGCAAGGCCCAGTGTTCATCGAATCTATGGCCTATCGATTCCATGGACATTCCATGGCAGATCCATCAAATTACAGAGATAATGAAGAAGTTCAGGAAAATAGAACCCGTGATCCCCTCGACAAATTCAGAGAGGATTGCCTAGCGGCGGGCAAGGTAGACGAGGACGATATCGCACTCGTGGCAGAGCAAATAGATCTCTTGGTGCAAGAGGCGAGGGAATTTGCCGAACAAAGCCCAGAGCCTACCGCTGAAGACCTCTATACCCACATTTACGCGGAACCGGAGGGAAATTAAAAATGGCAGAGATGCTATTGAGAGATGCTATGTCGAAAGCTTTGAAAGAAGCTCTTGATGAGGACGACAGATCGTTCCTTATGGGTGAAGACATAGGTGCATATGGGGGAGCTTACGCGGTCACCCGGGGGTTTTTGGAAAAATATGGGGAAGAGAGAGTTAGAGATACACCCATATCCGAATCAGTATTTGTCGGCGCCGGAATTGGTTCAGCAATAATAGGCATGCGGCCAATAGTTGAGGTAATGACGATAAATTTTACCCTAGTAGCAATGGATCAAATAATAAACCATGCGGCCAAACTAAGTTATATGTCTAACGGCCAATTGCAAGTACCACTCATTATACGAACGGTTACTGGAGGCGGAGGTCAACTGGCAGCAACCCACTCACAAAGTTTCGAAAATTGGTATGCTTCGGTACCCGGACTTCGGGTTGTTGTGCCTGCTACACCCTACGACGCCTTAGGGATGTTCAGGTCCTGTAGAAAGGATAATAACCCTGT
>VFFY01000063.1 GCA_009392675.1 SAR202 cluster bacterium
ATATCCGGTTCTAGTGCGACCTAGTTATGTTTTGGGGGGCAGAGCAATGGAAATTGTCCAGAGCCCTGAAGAATTGCAACGCTATATGAATGATGCTTTGGAGGCTGGAGAAGGAAGAAAGGTTTTAATTGACAAATATTTTGCCGGCAAGGAAGTGGAGGTAGATGCAGTATGCGACGGGGAGTCAGTTTTGATTCCTGGAATAATGGAACATGTGGAAAGGGCCGGAGTCCACAGTGGTGACTCAATGGCAATTTATCCTGGCCTGACGCTAACAAAGCAGGAAGTAGCCACAATTACTGACTACACAACTCGAATCGGTAAATCTTTAAATATTAAGGGGCTCATGAACATTCAGTACGTTATTGTCGGTGGAAACACTTACAGAAGCCCTGGATCCATAACGGAGGGTACTTCCGAATACGAAAAAACCGAAATATTTGTCATAGAAGTCAACCCTAGGTCAAGCAGGACCATACCATTCATATCCAAAGTGACCGGAGTCCCCATGGTAAACCTCGCCGTAAAGGCGATGTTAGGCAAGAAGCTAGCAGATATGGGATACGGAACAGGCCTATTTTCAACTCAGGGAATAGTTGGGGTAAAAGCCCCTGTATTCTCAATGTCCAAGTTGACGGGCGTAGATACATATCTGGGACCCGAAATGAAATCAACAGGCGAGGTAATGGGAATAGATCATGATTTTGAATCGGCAATAAGCAAGGCTTTAATTGCTGCTGATCTAAGACTTCCTGAAAAAGGCTCTATCCTCCTAAGCATCTCTGATGAGGACAAAAAGCAGTCAGGCCAGCTAATTCAAAAACTGATTGACGAAGGATATGATTTATTCGCCACCGAAGGTACGGCCTCTCTTATCAGCAAATTGGGTAAAAAGGTGGTAGCAATACCAAAACGGCTCAATGAAGGGCATCCTAATGTTGTAGATATAATCGTTAACGGAACGGTAAATGCCGTGGTCAATACAATTACCGGTAATAGGAGTGCTGTACAAGACGGCTTCCATATTAGGAGGGCAGCAGTGGAGAAGAGAATACCTTGTTTCACTTCGATTGACACCGCAACAGCTGCCGCCGAGAGCCTAACTTCAGAAGGTTCAAATTATAACGTCAAAACGATGCTGGAATATATTCGTAAACCTCAAGGAGAATCCCACAATGCCAAGTGACATACCACAATCTACAGTCGGGTCCGAACTACCCAAAGATGTTTTTAATTCGACAGTGTCTGTCGAATGCGAACATCTTGAAAAAATGCTTCATATGGGTACAAGGGATAAATTTACCTTTTATTCTGATGAACCACCCCGATTGGGAGGGGATGATAACTACCCTTCTCCACTTACCTACATAGTTGGTGGGATTGGGTTTTGACTATTAACTAATTTGAAGCGGTACGCTTCCATGAAAGAGGTGGGAATACACTCAGCGAAGGTCCATGTTGAAATGGATTACTATTTAAAAGGCTCGGTAGCCGATAATACAGTCGGAAACGGGGTAACTGAAGTCAGGAGTTTTTTCGATGTTGAGTCCGACCATCCGGCAGAGGACTTAATTGAAGTTATCCAACTAGCAAAAAAAGGTTGTTTCGCCGAAAGTCTCGTGAAAACCGCAGTACCACTAAAAAGTGTATGCACCCTAAATGGAACAGAGGTAGATATAGGCTAACGTAATTTACAGGCCGACGGATTAGATATGATCCCATTGTTGTTAACTGTCGAAAATTTTATGTGTTATGGGGAAAATGTTCCTTCCCTAAACCTTGAGCCGGTCCATATCGCCTGTATTTCCGGTGATAATGGTTATGGTAAAACTGCTTTACTTGACGCAATAACATGGGTGGTATGGGGAAAATCAAGAGCAAAAACCCAGGATGAATTGGTCAATATCGCTCGAAACAGTATGTTTGTAGAACTAGATTTTTTTGCGGGCGAAAGCAGGTACAGGGTTACTCGCACTTATACAAAAGGTAGAGGTGCCTCATCAGGAAAATCAGAACTAAACCTCTCCATTATCATAGGCGATAGCGCAACCTCTCTGATGGAAAATACCATAAGAGAAACTGAGGAAAAAATAGTCAACTTACTCAATATGGACTATGAAACTTTCATAAACACCTCTTATCTAAAACAAGGGGATTCCAATCGCTTCACATCCTCTAGACCAACCGATAGGAAAAAGATTTTAGCCGATTTACTCGACCTCTCATATTATGAACGTTTGGAATCAGCATCGAAACAACATTCCCGCCAACTGCAAAATGATGTTGCAGTACAACAATCTATGGCAGAGAACAAATCTTCAGCTGTTCAAAAAAAAGAATTACTCCTTGAAAGATTGGAAACGTATGAAAAAGAGTCCCAAAATTTATTATCAGAAGAACAAAGTCTTAGTAGAAAATTGGAAGATTTTAACTTAAACCATCAAACCTTATTAGTTGAAATATCCAATAAAAAAACAATGTCTGACCAAATTGAAGCGTCAGAAAAAGAAATAGACCTGATGTTGGTCCAAGAAATACGCTGGAAAAAGGAATTAGGTGAATTGAAAACCTTGCCCAGTCGTTCTGAAGAGATTCAATCAGCCTATAAAGAATATCAAGATTTGAGATCCGAGTATGGTAAATCTTCTACGTTAATGTCCGATTTTTACAAAATAAACGAAGAAAAAACTGCAATAGAAAAGACAATAGCTATTGAAAAACTGAAATTAGAATCTCAAATTTCCAATAAATGGAACCGGATCAAAACAGATCTCCAACCATTAGCAGACAGCATTCCTACCTTGTTACATGAAATCAACCTTGCCAACACCACCCTTCAATATTTGGAGACCGCAATTGGCAAAAGAGAGCACCTATTGGATAAAGCAAATGCCATGTCTGAGGAGGTAATCATTTTACAAATCTCCAATAAAACTTTAATGGCACAGATGTCTGACAGCCGAAATAGATTTGACATGATAAATCATGCCGAGGCAACTTGTCCGCTTTGCCTTCAATCTATTTCAGACGGCAACAAACATCACATAAGGGACGGACTTCAACGTGAGGGAAAAACCAGTAAATCTGAATACGAATCCAATTTAAAAAAAATCCAAACCCTTACTGATAGAAAAGAGGAAATCATTACTAAAAATGAATTAGAGCAAACTAATTTAGTTCAAAAGAAAACAGAAACAGGAAAACTAAAATTTAATCTGATGAATCAATTGGGGAAAAGTGAAGATTCTTCAATTGAGCTGAGCTCAATTAAATTGAATGTGGCCCAAATGGAAGAAGAACTTAATTCTGAACAATTTTACTCTGAAGAATTAAAACAGCTAAAAACCCTAGATTCTAAGCTCAAAAAATTGGAAGACACACACAAAAAACATAGTCACCTCGAATCTAGACTTGAACAACTGAGCCCCTATTTGGAGCTTCATGTTCAACTTCAAGGGTCGAAAGACAGGCTTATATCAGTAACCCAATCGATAGAGGACACCAAATCCATTAGAGAAGCCAGGCAATCGCAAACAAAAAACTGGAAATTGGAACTAGTCAGAATTGAGAAAATGATGACTAAAGAGGAGGATTTGAACCAGAAGATCAATTTGATTCAATCAAAAATTAAGGAAGTGAAGGGACAAAGTCTTAATGCGGTGACAATGCGTGAGCAGACCCGTTACCAAATTGAGGAAATCTATAAAGCTGAAAAAGACATAAAATCAATAGGATTAGAAATATTAAAAAGCAATGAAGAAATTCAATTGTACGAAGAATTAGCTTCTGCTTTTGGCCGCAATGGAATTCAAGCATTAATGATAGAAAGAGCTGTTCCAATGCTAGAAGATACCGCTAAAGAACTGCTGGCTCGCCTTAGTGACAATAAAATGACCATAAAATTAGAATTGAAAGAAGGCAGAACAGATAGAGCCACAGGACTCCCCTCAGAAGAACTAAACATAACTATATCTGATGAACAAGGCACTAGAAGTTATGAAACATTCAGTGGAGGGGAAACTTTTCGAATCGACTTTGCAATCAGAATAGCAATGTCAAAATTGCTTGCATCCAGGTCAGGGTCTCCGTTACCAATATTATTTATTGATGAGGGGTTTGGCTCTCAGGACACGGTAGGACAAGAAAGGCTTATCGAAGTCATACAATCCATCAGCGAGGATTTTGAAAAGATCATAGTCATAACTCACATTGATTCAATGAAAGAAAATTTTAACCAGCAGATTGAAATTTCGAAAACAGAATCCGGTTCAATTTTTACGTTACAGTAATAACTATATTTCTATTTCCTTCAAATCGTTGGCTGGAATCAACTCGGGTTCAGTCTCCTTTTGAACATCTTCCAACCCCCAGCCAGGCGCAGTTTCTTTTAAGATTAGGCCTTTTTGTTCCACAGAAATAACAGCAATATCTGTAACAATTAAGCTGACGCAGGTGGGACTAGTCAAAGGAAAACTACATTCAGATACTACCTTAGGTTCCCCATCTCTTCCTTTATGTTCCATCGCAACGATTACTCTTTTCGCACCTACAGCCAGGTCCATTGCTCCACCGACATTACCAATTCCTCTAGATGGAAGCATCCAATTTGATAAATCTCCCTTTTCTGAAACTTGTAAGGCACCCAGAACGGTAACATCAATGTGGCCTCCTCTTATCATTCCAAAGGCATCAGCAGAATGAAAAAAAGACATTCCAGGAGTCGGTCCAAGAAACTGTCCGCTGGCATTAATCAAGTCGTCATCTTCTTCGCCTTCCTCTGCCATGGGTCCGTAATTAAGTACTCCACTTTCGCTGTGATAGAGAATAGTTCTCCCTTCCGGAACATATTGAGAACACAGTGAAGGTATTCCCAATCCCAGATTGACTATATCGCCATCCTTTAATTCCCGGGCTACTCTCATTGCTATAACTTCTCTCGGCAATCTATCAAGCATCGTTATTAACTCTCTCAGAAATATATTAAGATCGCTTCATCTTTTCACTATTCTATCTACGAATAAAGCCGGTGTATTTATCAAATGTGATTC
>VFFY01000064.1 GCA_009392675.1 SAR202 cluster bacterium
CGGATGCAACTTCCGGGACATAACGACACTGAATCTTTAGGACAGGATTCTCAATCAACAAATGTTTTTTATGGTTGGTATCTTGTCGTTGTCGGTGTCTTTTTACTGTCCATTAGCTCACTTGGTGTTTTTAGGGGCATGAGTCCTATGATGCCCGTGCTTCAGAATACATTTGGCTGGACTAGAACACAAATTTCTTTAAGTTCTCTTTTGACCCGAGTGGAAGGGGCCGCGCTAGGACCTGTTGAGGGTTTTTTAATTGATCGGATTGGTGCTCGAAAAATGGTACTAATCGGATTTTCCATTATGGCTGTTGGGTTTACACTTTTTTCTTCCATTCAATCATTATGGCAATTTTATGCTGTTTTTATTTTGATAAACCTTGGCAACGGTATTGGGGGATGGTTGGCAGTTGTTACTATTTTAAATAGTTGGTTCAAAAAGAAACGAACAAAAGCGATGGCTGGTGCAATGTCAGGGGTTCTTATTGCCGGTATTTTTGTTCCACCCTACACAATCGCATTGAACCATAGTTTTCGTCTCACCGTGTTTTTCTTCGGGCTGATAATTATTGCGATTGCACTGCCTTGCGTGAAAATCATTAGAAATCATCCCGAAGAACTGGGTCTCCAGCCAGACGGGGAGATTCCAAGCTCACACGAGCCAGACCCGGGTTTGGTGGTTTCAGATAATAAAACCTTTGAAGACAGCGAAGTGGAATTTACAGTAGGGCAGGCTTTGAAGACCCAAGTTTTTTGGATTCTCACAGTCGCACATGTTTCTTCTACTATTTCTCTAGCTACCCTGTCGATTCATTTAATGGCCCGATTGCAGGATATTGGTCTAAGTTCAACTACCGCCAGTTATATAGAGCTGACATCTTCTGTGGTCGCCCTACCTAGCCTTTTTGCAGCTGGATGGCTGGGAGATAAATTATCGAAAAAATACTTGGTGGCAACTTTTTTGTTTGTGCAAGGGATATCCACCATAGTATTGACCATGGCAAATGGTTTACCGATGGCCTTGTTGTTCGCGATATTGTACGGAACAGCCTTTGGAGGACGAATACCTCTAATGACCGCAATAAGGGGCGATTATTTCGGTAGAAAAGCCTTCGCTTCCATAATGGGTTGGTCTATGCTACCAAACGGCGTTTTAATGGCCATCGCTCCGGTTTGGGCAGCATGGATGTTTGATAATCATGGTAGTTACACTGTCCCATTTATTTCCTATGCGGTAATAAATTTGGCGGGTGCTTTTGTTATGTTACTTGTCAAAAAACCGAAGTTGTCACACCCAACAAATTCTTTGAATGCCTAAAGTGTCTTAATGCAGCGAGCCAATTCTGGAGGGAAGGGAGGTAATGCCTCAAGGCGAGATCTAACACGTGGCAGTGTACCCAGAAACTTGTGGAACATGGCTTGGCCTCAAATGGCCGACAGCGCCCTTACCGTTGTGGATCAGATTGCAGATCTTTTTTGGGCTGGCAGAATGGGGTACAGGACAATTGCAGGTCTTGGTGTAGCCCAAACTTATATATTGATTTACTCCACAGCTAGGATAGGCCTGGATGCTGGCATGCGGGCCATGATATCTCGTGCTATTGGGGCAAATGATAGAGAGTACGCAAACCATGTGTTATTACAAGCTCTGACAATGACTTTCATTTGGACTTTAGTAGTTGGCGGATTGGGAATCATCTTCACAGATAAGTTATTGTCAGTAGTTGGAGTGAGTGGGGCCGTGATTGAGTCGGCGACCACGTATATGCAACTTCAATTTGTTGCGTACTCGATGCAAAACTTTATACGCCTCACCGGTGGGGCCTTGAACGCAGCAGGAGACAGTATAAACCCTCTGAAGGCCGTAACTGTAAGCCGTGGAGTTCACATATTGTCTAGCCCTTTCTTCATTTTTGGGTGGTTATGGTTTCCTGACATGGGTATAGCTGGTGCAGCTGCGGCAAACATCGTGGCTCAGTTCCTAGGTATGATTATGAATTTAGTAGTGTTATATAAAGGAAATTCAGGGTTAAAATTGTCTTTTAAATCCTATCGAATTGATGTCATTTTGATATGGAGATTATTTCGAGTTGGGCTGCCAGCTGCCATGACATCTATGCAGAGATCGATTTCTCAGTTGATCCTTTTAGTTTGCGTCTCAAAATTCGGTGATGCCCCAGTTGCAGCCTTTGCTTTGTCAAGGAGAGTTGAAAATATTGTCAATAACACCAGCAGAGGTTTAGGTCGAGCTTCAGCAGCAGTGGCAGGGCAGAATTTAGGGGTTGGGTACGTCAACAGGGCTAAAAGCTCATTGAGCTGGGCACTAGTATATTCTGCCATCTTAAGTGCTATAGCAATGACTTTGTATTTATTGTTTACAGAGGAGATTGCTACTGTTTTTAATGGGGACCCCAATTTTCTTGGGCATATGACCACCTGGTTGATCATACTTGCCATAGCCACTTTTCCTATGAGTTCAGTCCAAGTTTTGACACATGGGATAAGTAACACTGGGGCAACAGTTGCCCCAATGAATATAACACTGACAACTATGTGGTTAATTGAAATACCTATGGCTTTTGGGTTGGCCTTTTTAACTCCCTTGGATTCTGGAGGAGTTCCGTGGGGGATCGCTTGCGGGAATGTGGTGAGATGTTTAGCGTTCTTTTGGTATTTTTATAGAGGAAGTTGGCTTAAACCGGGTGTAATTTAAACCCGCTACAATATTGTGTAGTAGCATCTGTTGCTAGTTAAGGCGTCCATAAATTCGTTAAAGTTTAAAGAATATGATTTGGTATAGAGACTGGTTTTTTTACAGCATAGCTACCGTAGTATTTATTTTGGATCAAGTCTCCAAAGAGGTGATTCGCCAACAGCTCCCGTTATATGGCTCTTGGCCAGAAGAGGGATTCTTAAGGATTGTTCACGGGTTGAACACCGGGTCTGCATTCGGACTTTTCTCTGGTTTCACTAACCTCTTGATCATAGTATCTATAGTTGGAATCGGGGTGGTTTTGTATTATTTTCAGAAACAAGAAATCTCGGTCATATGGTACCGGCTGAGCATAGGATTGATAGTTGGAGGGGCTTTAGGAAATTTGATTGATCGTTTGAAAGATGGTGCAGTCGTGGACTTCATAAGTGTCGGATGGTGGCCTGCTTTTAATGTGGCGGATTCTTCGATAAGCGTCGGAATGGTTTTATTGATTCTTACCCTGCTGCTTGGAGAAAGATTTGGTTGGATCTCCACTTCAGATGAAAGTCGACCTGATGATTCATGAATGAAATAAAATTTGTGGCTCAACGAGACGATATTAGATTAGACCAAATGATTTCGTGCGTTATTGAAACTTATTCCCGCTCTAGTGCAAGAGAACTGATAAAAAAAGGTTTAGTGAAAGTGGATGGGAAGATAGGAAAACCTTCAACAAGGGTAGCTGTCGGACAACAAATCATAGCCAATATTCCTGAGTACCAAAAGACTTCTCTACAGCCACAGGAAATAGAGTTGACAGTGATATACGAGGACGAATCACTCATTGTTATTGATAAACCTGCTGGACTTTCTGTTCACCCGGGACCTGGCCACCCTGATGGCACCTTGATTAATGCTGTAATGGCTCTATGCCCTGATATAACCGGAGTAGGTGAAGAAAATAGGCCAGGCATTGTACATCGACTAGATATGGATACTTCTGGAGTAATCGTTGTTGCCAAAAACGACCGAAGCCATAGGTCTTTATCCGATCAGTTTAAGAATCGCACGGTTACAAAAAGATATGTAGCTCTGGTTGAAGGAAATATGTATCAAAAAAAAGCAATAATTGATGGTCCGATAGGGCGAGATCCACACGATAGGAAGAAAATGGCAATCGTTGAAAATGGCCGAGATGCTAAGACGGAATATGCCGTCAACGAAAGATTTGCACAATTTGATTGTTTGGATGTGAAACCAAAAACAGGTCGGACTCATCAAATTCGGGTTCATTTGTGTTCGTTAGGACATCCGGTGGCGGGGGACATTTTATATGGCACTAATGTTGCTGGTCTTGACAGGCAGTTCTTGCATGCGGCAAGTATTTCTTTATCTCACCCTATTGACGATATTTTGATGGAATTCAAATCTCCTTTACCACAGGACCTGCTTAAATTTAAGCACTCTCTAAGTTAGAATTTGGTGAGTGTTAGTATTCAAATTGATTTTTAGAACAATAATTGAGTTTTTGATTTAATTATGGACTTTTCCAAAATAAGAGTTAGATACGCTCCAAGTCCAACAGGTGAACCTCATGTTGGAAATATAAGGACGGCTATTTTCGACTGGTTGATAGCCCGAAACAGTTCAGGACAATTTATAGTAAGGGTTGAAGATACAGATCAGGCTAGGAAAGTGGAAGGGGCTATCGACTTACAAAAAGCCTCTCTTAAATGGTTGGGACTCGACTGGGATGAAGGGCTTGGACTGGAGGGTAAGTATGGTCCCTATATTCAGTCAGAGAGACTAACTTTATATACCGATGTGGCGGAGCGCCTCTTGCAAAGCGGGAAGGCATATAAATGTTTTTGTAATGCGCAGAGATTGTCAAAATTGAGAGAGAAGCAACTTGATAGTAAGGCGGCCATAGTAGGATACGATGGGCACTGTAGGTCTCTGAAACTGGACGAATCTGATATTTCTGGTTCCTTCGTTGTGAGGTTCAAAATGCCAGATGCGGGCCTGTCAGAATTAGATGATCTGGTGAGGGGTCATTTGGAATTCGATAATTCTCTTTCTGACGACTTCATAATATTGAAATCAGATGGATACCCTACATACCATCTAGCCTCGGTTGTTGATGATCATTACATGGACATATCCCATGTGTTGAGGGGCGAGGAATGGGTGTCTAGTGTTCCACGACATGTTCAGCTTTATTTGGCTCTGGAATGGGAAATGCCATTATTTGCCCATTTGCCAACTATACTTGCACCTGATAAATCTAAGCTTAGTAAACGCCACGGGGCAACCTCCATTTTGGAATACAAGAAAGCGGGCTATTTACCAGAAGCAATGTTTAATTTTTTAAGCCTTCTTGGCTGGTCCCTTGATGGAGACACTGAAATAATATCTAAAGAAGATTTGGTTAGTAAATTTGACCCTAGCCGAATAAGTTCGGCAAGTGCCATTTTTGATATTGAAAAGCTAAACTGGATGAATGGGCATTATATTAGGTCCATGAACAGTTTGGAGTTATCACAAATACTTCGAAGCTATTGGAAAGAATTCCCTCCAGAAATTTTTGATAGGACCCCAAGTTCTAATGAGGTGGATGAAGTCTCCAAATTAGTTCAAGAAAGAATTAAAGTTCTTTCTGAAGCATCGGGTTTGGTGGCCTTTGTTTTCAAGAATGAAATTACCTACGAGCCAAATGAACTAATACAAAAAAACATGGATGCGGAATCTACGACTCGAATACTGGACAGAGTGAACGAGTCGGTTTCAAAAATCGAGACTTTTTGCTCTAGGGCCATCGAAGTTGAATTAAGGGCGTTGGCCGATTCGATCGATGTTAAGGTTGGAACCTTACTTGGAACCATTAGGGTCGCTACTTCAGGACAGAAGGTATCACCGCCTTTATTTGATTCATTGGAAGTGTTAGGGCGTAATAGAGTTTTGGAACTATTGCATGTTGCCAAATCCAAACTGGCATAATCGAATTAGGATTGACCAGCAGGCCAGTCAAAATTTATACTCGGAATCATGATTTCGAAATCAAAAACTAGGAGAATAGATATAAAGAAATGCTACGTGAGACTTTAGATTCAGATCTCAAAGACGCTATGAGAAACAAAGAGGCTTTAAAGCGAACAGTGTTACGAACAATGCTATCTGAAATACGTAACGCGGAAATTGATTCCCAGACCACTTTAGATGATGAGGGAATAATTTCTGTTCTTACTAAGCAAATGCAACAACGCAAAGATAGTGTGGAAGCATACCTTGCTGCCAATCGACAGGATCTGGTAGATAAAGAAACAGAAGAGATCAATATTATATCGGTGTATCTTCCGGAGCAGCTCCCTCCAGAAGAGATTGAAGCGATCATTACAGCGGCTATACTCGAGACAGGGGCTTCAAGTTTGAGTGATATGGGGAAAGTTATGGGTTTTGTTATGCCTCAAGTTAAAGGTCGTGCCGACGGTAAGATTGTTAATACGATCGTAACTGAAAAATTGAGAGCATTGTAAACGTCGTGAAATTTGGAGTTGTTGTTTTCCCTGGGACCTGGAGCGACGTGGATTGCTACACTGTGTTGGATGAGGTGTTTAACGTATCTGTTGAATACGTTTGGCATAAGGAGACGGATCTTTCAACCTATGACTGCATTATATTACCGGGGGGATTTTCATACGGTGATTACCTAAGATGTGGAGCTATTGCGAGGTTTTCTCCGGTGATGGAATCTTTGATTAAATTTGCTCATTCTGGAGGATTAGTTTTCGGGATATGCAATGGATTCCAAATTTTATGTGAAGCTGGATTGCTTCCAGGGGTTTTGGTTCGTAACAACCATCTTGAGTTTCGATGCCAATGGACCGATTTAAAAGTTGATAATACCTCCACCCCATTTTCCAGTAGAGCGAAGACAGGGCAAGTCATTTCAGTTCCAATATCGCATGGCGAGGGAAACTATTTTGCTCCACACGAAACCTTGATAGAGATTGAAAACAATGGACAGGTAATATTTCGGTATAGTGCCGCGAATGGTGATATCGACGCCATTAATAATCCAAACGGGTCTATAAATAATATCGCGGGAGTGACTAACCAAGAAGGAAACATCTTGGGTATGATGCCCCATCCGGAACGTTGCTGTGATTCGCTGCTGGGAGGAACCGACGGCAAATTGATATTCGGATCCGTGATTGATTATCTATGGAAGAAAGTGTAGGTTGATTACCGGGATATTACTTTCGCTGATGGCCGCCTTAGGTTTCGGGCTGAGTGCAGTTTTTATAAAAGCAGGTATGTCCTCGGTGAGTGTAAAAACAGCTACAGTAATATCACTCATTTCCTCGACGGCCGTCACCATGGCGGTAGCGTTTTTGTTGCATTATGAAGAAATTTTTTCCTTATCTCCAATGGCCTTCGTTTGGTTTATTTTGGCTGGGTTAATTACTTTTTTGGGAGGCCGATTTCTTAATTTTCACGCCATTAGTTTGATTGGCGCCTCAAAAGCATCGGCAGTAGTGTCATCGACTCCGTTATTTGCCGCTATATTGGCTGTGCTTTTCCTAGAGGAGAATATTGGGTTCATGTTAGGTGTTGGCACCTTGATGATAGTTGCTGGGATTACTTTGGTGGTAATACAAAAATGAGGGATACCGCAAAAACAATTACTTATTATGGGCTTTTTTTCGCAGTTTGTGCAGCTTTCTTATATGCTTTGTCAGCCTTGGTAGGGAAGAAAATTACGGATGATTTCTCATCTCCCATGGTTGCTTCAGCATTTTCGATTTTGTTTGGATTGGTTGCAACAGGGTCAGTGTTTTTTGGTACTGTAAGCAAGGAGGCCAGATACCTGTCCGGGCGGTCTTGGGTTCTAATTGGATTGTCTGGATGTGCGTCTGCTTTAGGTGTTTCGGGGTGGTACCTGGCACTAAATGTAACCCAAGTAGTGGTTGTGGCTCCTATAGTAGCTGTTTATCCCCTGATAACAATATTAGCAGCATCACTATTTTTGCGAGGAATAGAAAAAGTTACCAAACAAACCGTTGCGGGGGCGATAATTGTAGTCATTGGAGTATTGTTTGTGGGGTTTGGAACTTAATGAAGGTATATGGATTGTAAGAAATATGGCATTTGACAAGGAGATATTGGACGAGCTCGCAATATCCCCCGCTGAATACGAGCTCATTGTAAAAAGGTTAGGAAGGGTGCCAAATCACCTGGAACTCGGATTGTTTGGATCTCTTTGGAGCGAACATTGCGGGTATAAGCACTCAAAGCCGCTGCTTAAATTGTTTGCGTCAGATAATCCGAGACTTTTGGTGAATCCCGGAGAAGAGAATGCTGGTGTGGTAGATATAGGCGATGGGTATGCGATTGTCTTCAAAATAGAGTCTCACAACCACCCATCCGCTATTGAACCATACCAGGGGGCCGCTACTGGAGTTGGGGGTATAGTGCGGGATATATTTGCTATGGGTGCGAGACCTATCGCGTTGTTGAACTCGCTCAGGTTCGGCCCTTTGTCAAATGACAGAAATAAATATCTTTTTGACGGGGTCGTATCCGGTATTTCTGCGTATGGAAACTGCATAGGGGTCCCGAACATTGGCGGAGAGGTAGTTTTTGCTGAATGTTATTCTGGCAATCCATTAGTAAATGCCATGTGTATAGGATTATTAAAGGTGGATGAGCTTGTTAAAGCTACTTCTGGGAGCAGTGGAAATTTATTGATACTAGCCGGGTCTGGGACAGGGAAAGATGGGATTCATGGAGCCTCCGGGTTGGCTTCCAGAAGCTTTGAAGATGACAGGGAATTAAGGCCGACGGTCCAGGTTGGAAATCCTTTTCTCGAAAAAATACTAATTGAATCTTGTCTCGAAGTTGCTAAATCTGGAAAGATTGATGGAATGCAAGATTTAGGGGCGGCCGGCCTGACTAGTGCATCGGTGGAATGCGCTGCTAGTGGATCAACTGGTATCGAGATCGATATTGATTTGGTACCTCGGAGAGATGATGACATGTCTCCATATGAGGTTATGTTGTCTGAGACCCAAGAGCGTATGTTAGTTTCTGTTAAACCTGAGAATGCTGAAAGTGTGAAAGAAATATTTGACCGATGGGATATCGATAATTCGATAATAGGCAAAGTTACTACTTCAAATCGAGTTCATATTGTGAGTGGGACTCAATTATTAGCAGATCTACCAGTAGGTCTGCTTACAGACCCTCCGCAATATGTCATAGATTCAATTACCCCTCCATATCTGGAACCGTTACAAAACTTCGATTTAAATCAGATAAATGTTCCGGATATCGCTCCGAATATGGTTTTAATGAGGCTTTTGTCCACTTCCAATATAACTTGTCGTCAGTCCGTGTACCAAAAATATGATCATCAGGTTCAAACTAATACGGTGATACCACCTGGTTCTGATGGATCTCTCATTCGAATAAAAGGAACTGAGAAAGGTATATCAGCTTCCACTGATGGGAATGGGCGTCTTGCATATCTAGATCCCTATGTAGGTGGCCAGATAGCTGTCGCTGAAGCTTGCAGGAACGTGTCCTGTACCGGGGCCGAACCAATAGCCCTCACAAATTGTCTGAATTTTGGGAATCCGGAAAAACCTGAGGTATATTTTCAACTTGAGAATTGTGTTAAGGGTATGGCAGATGCCAGTACAAAATTTTCTAGTCCTGTGATAAGTGGAAATGTGAGTTTATACAATGAAACACAAAACACTCCCATATATCCCACTCCTGTTGTAGGAGCGGTAGGCCTCACCGAGAATGTTAGAAACTATGTAGACATGAGCTTTAAAAATGATGATGATGTGGTGTTATTACTGGGATCCTCTGAGGTTGTCTGTGACGTTGACTACCTTGCCGGAAGTGAATACCTCGAAATTTTTCACGATTTAATTGCTGGTCAGCCATCAATAGATTTGGAGAAAGAAATCTCGGTACAAAAATTATGTCGAGATCTTATTCAACATGATTTATTAAAATCGGCCCATGATTGTTCAGAAGGTGGATTGGCAGTTGCAATAGCAGAATCTTGTATAAAAGGTGAGATTGGCTTCAAAGGTGAATTCGAAACTAGAGGACGGTGGGATGTTCAACTTTTTGGAGAACAACAGTCTAGAATAGTGATTTCTGTTAAGAAAGGTAATGTTGCCGAGGTGATGCGGTTCTGTATTGACTATCAGGTCGAAGTGCTAAATTTGGGTAAAGTTGGCGGCGAG
>VFFY01000065.1 GCA_009392675.1 SAR202 cluster bacterium
CCGATGTTTGTACAGTGGTGACGGAACATTCACGGCCACGAGGGGCTTAACTAAGAAAGATGGAACCTGTCAGAGTAGCCATAATTGGTTCCACAGGCGCAATAGGTCAAACCCATATTGACGCAATAGATAACCTCTCTTCCTGCAGATTAGTTGGTGTTAGTGGTCGCAGACAGCCTCCACTGCTCCAACAGGCAGCTCAATTATCTGTCACTCCTTATCCCTCTTTGGATGATGTTCTCGGAGATTCGGATGTTGACGCGGTCATCATTGCCACGCCCCATCCGTCCCATAAAGACATCACTCTCAGAGCGATCAGTTCAGGGAAACACGTTCTGGTGGAAAAACCTATATCTGTCACTCCGGCAGAGTCTGATGAAATGGTGAAAGCGGCCAGGAAAGCAAAACTTACTCTTGGAGTTTTGTACAACAATCGCTTTCGTGCGGAAGCTCTAAAAATGCATGACCTGATCAAGGGTGGCGAAATCGGGAATATTTATCGGGGCAACATGATCAGTGCGATGTTTCGGAGTCAGGACTATTACGATCGGTTGGACTGGAGAGGCACATGGAAATATGAGGGAGGCGGTACCTTGATAAATCAGGGGATACACGCTATCGATATGTTTCTTTGGTTGATGGGTATGCCAGAAACCGTCACTGGAGTCTTACGAACCCTCAAGCACAGAATTGAAGTTGAAGATTACGCGAGTTCTATTCTTGAATATGAAAATGGCGCCCTTGCGAGTATTCAATGTGACACTGTCCAGGCTCCCAATAAACAGCGTATTGAGATTTACGGGGAAAACGGGGCTATTATTATGGATGACTGGAAGGTAACACTTCACAGGATGAAGACCCCCGTCCAGGAATTTCTTGAAACTGACAGAACGGTTAAATTTGTTCCTCCAGACTCCACTTCTGAAACTTTTGACTTTGGGCCTGAAAAAGGAACACATGCCCCAGCCATTGATGACTTTTGTAGAGCAATTCGGGAGGGAAGAGATCCTCTTGTCACCGGGGAAGAGGGAGCTAGAGCTCAGGAACTCGTTGCAGCTATAACATTGTCTGGCTGTACTGGTAAGAAGGTGGAGTTGCCAGTGGATAGATCAGAATATGACCAACTTATGGAGAGTCTGCAGCTTGCGGGGAGGTTGCCGGATATTTGTGATGTTTCCTGATCTCGGAGCCTCGTGGAGAGAAAATATTTGGATCAGACTAACGGGTAAACCGGTAGATTTTCTCGTCAAAGGAAAGTATGAATATTTCTCCAGAAGGAGATTGAGCGAAGGACGATATGTTCAAGGATGAATCCGCGACCTGCAGGTGCTCGATAATCTCGTTACCATCATGCCTTAGAGCCCATATTTTTCCAGTGCAATAGTCTCCATATACATAGGCCCCTGATAATTCTGGTAATCTCGAACCTCTATAAACGTAACCTCCCGTTACAGAACAACCTTCCTCACGGCCGTACTCCGTAACAGGAAGCTCTAACCCTGACTGGTCGCATGCTTCATCTGAATCAGCATAGCAATGAGATCCCTCCATTATGTTCCATCCGTAATTGCTCCCCCCTGTCACTAGGTTGATTTCCTCAAAATCGTTCTGTCCAACGTCCCCAACCCATAAGCTTCCTGTCTGAGCGTCGAAGCTAAATCGCCATGGATTTCGTAGCCCATACGCCCAAATCTCGCCTTTTGCGTTGGAGGAACCTGTAAAAGGATTGTCGGAAGGGACAGTGTATGTACCTTTCGAGTCCAACGTGCTAACGTCGATGCGAATAATTGAGCCCAACAGCGTTGTCAGGTTCTGCCCATTGCCGATAGGATCCCCTTTTCTACCTCCGTCGCCAAGACCGATATATAACAGGCCTTGTGGACCAAAGCGAATCTGTCCTCCATTGTGATTGGAGTAAGGTTGAGGTACCTCAAATATCACTCGCTCACTGCTTGGATCACCGCTGTTAATATCGCCTGGTCTGATGGTAAATCGGGAAAGTACGGAACGTCTTGGGTTCGCGGCGGAATAGTAGAGGTAGAAATGCCCATCGCCCGAAAAATCTGGAGATAAGGCCATTCCCAGAAGACCTTCCTCGTTGCCTTTATTACTTACCCTGCCCCGGATGTCTAAGAATTCTTGAGGTTGCGGATCTCTTTCACTATAGTTAAATACCTCGATTCTGCCTGGCTGCAAAACGAGGAACGCCTGCGGGGTACCAACGCCCGAGAATACTAGGTCAACCATTCTCTTGAAAGAGACCTTCGGAAACACTCTCTCGACATTCAGGGAACCAAGAGGTGTGTGGGGCGTCGATGTAGAAGTTGGGGTAAGGGATATCTGAGAGGGGGTAATATTAGCTGTGGGGACGAATACGGATGGTGGTGTCGCTGTTGATGCATTCTTGGTTTCTATATCAAGACCCTTAGACTGGCTCACTAATTTAGTCGGCGAAGCGACAGGTTCCTGTGGACCATCCTCAGAAACAGAGGAACAGGAAAACAGTATTAGTAATACCGGTATCAAAAAGACCGGATTCTTCATTCAGAGCTGTTTGCAGAATACATAAATTTCTCGTTGAGATTTAGCGACTGAG
>VFFY01000066.1 GCA_009392675.1 SAR202 cluster bacterium
ATTTTAGGGGATCCAGAAAAGGTCAAGTTAACAAAACAAAATCTCCCGACTGCTTTTGGAGCAATGAAGGCTGGTACAGTTGATGTCGTTACCCACAGATTTACGTGGGTTTTTACTAGAGACGTAGGCCAAGGCTTGAACTACACCAAGGTTATGGTGTGGGACGGCCAAGGCTTTATGGTTAGAAAGAAATTGGGAGTTAAGAGTGTCAAGGAACTGAGTGGCGCCACGGTTTGTTTATCTGCTGGGTCTACCACACAAGGTAATGTTGCTGACTACTTCAAGGCTAATGGCATGACGTACAAGGAAGTCACTTTCGCGTCAATGGGCGAGTCTCAGAAGGGATATGATGCCGGACGGTGCGATGTATTTTCATCTGACAAGTTTGGGCTTGGTGCACGGACAAGATCTATGAAAGATCCGAGTGAACACATGATCCTGCCGGAACAGATTTCCAATGAACCCATCGGCCCAATGGTTGCGCATGGCGACGATAACTGGCGAGATGTAGTGTTCTGGGTATTGAATGCTTTAGTAGCTGCTGAAGAAATGGGGATTACCAGCAGTAATGTTGATACAATGCGCTCCACCTCCAAGAACGCATTTGTTCAAAGGCTCCTGGGAGTAAAAGCTAAGTTTGGATCTAAAATAGGGCTCTCTAAGGATTGGGCCTATAACGCAATTAAGGCTGTCGGCAACTACGGAGAGATTTGGGAAAATCATCTTGGCTCTAGAGGCTTAGGGATGCCACGTGGTCGAAACGATTTAGCAGTTAATGGTAAAGGCGGACTTATGATTTCCATGCCTTTCCGTTGATTTAAGCGGTAATACCTGTCTAGGTTTAAGGACTTAGACTATAGAACGAGTCATGGCACCCCGAACTTATATGTTCGGGGTGCTTGTCCGTTAGGAAGCGTTTTCAAAGGTTATTAACTAGGGTGTCTTCCAAAAAATGCCAAAACAACAGCACCTAATATTTTGTAAAATTTGAGCATTCCTATGAGTGACCTAACACGCCTCTGGTACAGCACAAAAATAAGAACCAATTTCTATCAAGCCTGCCTAGTTCTAGGTATTCTTTTTCTTGCCTTTTGGGTTGTGGACACCTCAGCGACTAACCTGGAAAAACTAGGGATAAAAACTGGCCTAGATTTTTTGAGTACGGAAGCGGGCTTTTCCATTAGCCAGACGCTAATCCCTTTCTCTTCTACCTCCACTTATGGAGACGCTATAGTCGTTTGTATTTTAAACACGATTCTATTGTCTGTGACTGCAATATTCTTATCAACAATATTGGGTTTTTTTATTGCAATCTCTAAGCTTTCTGACAATTGGCTTCTTAATCGGGTAGCCTCAATATACGTCGAGATTTTCCGCAATATACCTCTTCTACTACAATTGTTTTTTTGGTATTTCGCGGTATTAAAACTTCTCCCAAACAAAAGAGAATCTATTAGCTTTGCCGATGTAGCTTTTCTCAATATTGAAGGCTTAGTTATTCCTTCACCCATTTTTTGGAATGGTTCCCAATACGTCTTATATGCAATTATTTTTGGAATATTTGCATCGGTTGCTCTGAGATTATGGGCAAAGAAGCGTCAAACAAATACAGGAAAAACCTTTCCAGTTTTCTGGTCAATCGTGGGCATACTTATTTGTCTACCTGTGATTGTAGCAGCAATAAACGGATTTCCAATTTCATGGAGAATTCCAGTTTTTGGCAAGTTTAATTTCCAAGGTGGAACCGAACTTCTGCCAGAGTTTGTCGCGATGCTATTTGGTTTGACCCTATACAACGCAGCTTTTATTGGTGAAATAATACGCGCAGGCATTATGTCCGTGAATAAAGGCCAGAGGGAAGCGGCAGCATCAATTGGATTGGCACCAAATCAAATCAATAGTGAGATTATCATTCCCCAAGCTCTCCGCCTAATCGTACCGCCACTTGCAAATCAATACTTGAATTTAATGAAATCAACTGCTCTCGCATCAGCGATTGCCTATCCAGATCTATTCTGGGCCGTCAACGGAGCAATTTTAGTTCAAACTGGTCAGGTTATTGAATTGCAGGCAATTACGCTCGGCGTCTATCTAGGCATTAGTCTTTTAATAGCTTTAAGCATGAATACCTATAACCACCTGACCCGTATCGAAGAGCGATGAAATGTCAAATGCGATAGTCAGAAAACATGCCAACGCTCGGGAAGCACCGATCAAGGATCGGGGTTTCATAGGATGGGTGAGAAGTAATCTTTTTTCGACTTGGTATCACAGTATCATCACCGTCCTGCTTTTCTGGGTTGTTGGTAACATTGTCTTTTTTCTATTTGAATGGGGTGTCCTAAATGCAGTTTGGGTAGGGGAAAGTGCTAAGGCGTGCCCAAATTTAGAAAGTGCATGCTGGGCATTTATAACTGATCGATGGCGGCTAATCGTATATGGTCTTGTTCCCGAACAACTCCATTGGCGTATCAATTTATTTTATTTACTAGCTATCGCAACAGCTATTGTCTTTATTTTTTCTTTCGGAAAACAGGATAAACAAATTCGGACAATGTTTTTTATTGCTTTTCCAATCATCGGATATTTTCTTCTACGAGGTGGTAGTTTTGGGTTACAGAGCGTTGAACCGGATAAATGGGGAGGCTTGGTTCTCACCCTAGTGGTTGCCAGCTGTGGCATATTCGG
>VFFY01000067.1 GCA_009392675.1 SAR202 cluster bacterium
ACCGTGATATTGTGCTTGTGTCAAGTAGGTTAATTAATTCGGTATATACTTGATATCTAAAAATACCAAGAATTTAGGAGAGGTAGCCACACTACATGACATTGTTATTACATTCATGGAAATTTGTAAAATATGAAATAACTAAAAACACCTCCTGGTATTTTGTTTGGATTAAAGATGCCTCTGGGCAAGATACTCACGTTGAGTTCACTAAAGGCACCGAATCTGATGAGGTCGGAAGACTGATACATGAAATGCTTAATAAATTCAAATTAGAAGATTTACCGGAAGAAAAATGCTTGGAAAAAAATCTAGGGTTGTCACGACAGGTAGAAAATGGTTCCACCATGGCGGTGGCCCTAAGTTCGGTTCGGAGTGCAATTAGCCAATTTCGTTCTATGGAAAGAAGTTTGCCTTTATGTGAATATCTAAGTGGCAAAACTCCTGCGTCAATAGATTTATATGCCAACATTAATAGGGGATTATTTGCAACTGAAAGGTTACCGAATGATTTTGCTAAAGCCGCTTATAAGGCTGTATCCAGGGGGTTTAAAGTGATTAAATGTGCCCCGTTTGATGAGGTAACCCTTCCCAATCCTCAAAATATAAATGGTGTTATTAAGGGTGGGTTAGACAGAATTGTAGCCGTTAGAGAAAGTGTTGGAGCAGACGTTGAAATTCTCATTGATTGCCATGGGAGATTCGAAGAATCATCAGCCAAGATTGCAGCCTCTCTAATCCAGCCGATAGAAATTGGGTGGTTTGAAGAACCTTTAGATCCAATTAATTACCCTGAAGGGTTAGCCAGAATTTCTAATGAAATCGCGATACCATTAGCAGGCGGTGAATCTGGGTATGGAGAAGAATTCTTCGATTCTCTTGCCCAACTCGGGGCGGTCCAAACTATCATGCCAGATATTAAATATTGTGGCGGAGTTCAGGAAGCTGTCCGAATCGCCAATAATGCTCACAATAACGGTATCAATTTTTCCCCTCACTGCCCGTCTGGCCCGATATCTCTTCTCGCCTCAGCCCACGTTTGTGCGTCATTAAATAAAAAGGTTTTACTGGAACATGCGATTGATGAGATTAACTACAGGCATGAATTGATATCTCCACAGGAGATTGTGAGAAATGGTTCTATTGAGATGCCGACAGGTACTGGGTTAGGCGCAGCCCTGTCAAAGACGGCTCTTAAAAAATATGGGGAATATTTTTCATTCTAGCGTTAGTGAAAAGTGGGTTATTTTTCAGCCAGCATGTCATACGCCAAATGCAGCATGACTTTTGCTCCACTGACTAGACTTTTGATTCCTATAGATTCATCTGTCCCATGTGCTTTACTGAGCATTGGATCATCGTCTGGGTGCGAGCCTGAAAATCCGTAAGTAGTTACCCCCAGAGGTCTCGTAAACCTAGAATCAGTGAATCCAGTACTGATAGCTGGAACAAACTGTACGTCCTCTCGGCCCACAGCTTTTTTTGTAGCCTCATGCAAGCTGGTCATGAGCTCGGTTTCAAAGGGGGATGAATTAGGAACAGCCATATAATCTATGGAATATTCCACTCCAGGGATTCCCTCTAATATTTTATTCAACTCATCTTTGAGATAATCGTCACTCTGATGAGGTAATGTTCTCACATCACAAGTGAGCCTAATTTGCTCCGGTACACTATTTGATTTAATTCCTCCATTAATCATAGTTGGAGTTATTGTCATTCTTGATAAAGCCCGAAGCATGGATGCAAATCTTGGATTCTCTTCTTCTTGATCTTTAATAATTTCATCTACGTTATCGGATGATGGTTTGTGTTCAATCGCGAATGTGGATAAATGTTCAAACAGGCTAGTGGATGTATCTCTCTCTGCCTCGTATTCTTCAATTCTGTTAAGTACTTGAGACAATCTGAAAAGGGCGTTGGTTCCCTGCCACGGAACCGACGCATGTGAACTGACCCCTTTCACATCTATTTCGATCTGTAATCGGCCTTTTTCGCCGACCCCTAAAACATACGTTAATGACCCTGCAGCCTCAATAGGAGATCCTCCTCCCTCGTTAACAGCGAATGGGGCCTGTAATTTTTCTGGGTGGTTTTCTGCCAACCATCCAAATCCATATCTTCCTCCATGCTCTTCGTCAGCACCTGAAATCAAGGATAATCCGTCTTTTAAAACCACTCCATTTTGCTTTAATACCTTCATGGCCATTAATTGTGCTGAAAGGAGGCCTTTGCAATCAGAGGCACCCCGGCCGTAGATTCGACCTTGATGTATCTCTGCACTAAACGGAGGAAAAGTCCATTTATCCTCATCTTCAACGGGGACAACATCAGTGTGTGACATGAATAAAAGTCCAAGCTCGCCAGAAGTTCCATCGATGTTGGCAATAATATTCCCTCTGTTTGGTGATGACTCCAGGATTTCAGATTCGATCCCTGCTTTAGATAACCAGTCTGATATGTATTTGCAGACTGGAGTTTCGTCGCCTGTCGGCATAAACCCTGTATTAACTGAAGGAATTCGAACTAAAGCCTGTTCTAAGGCTATAAGATCTCCTTCCAAGTCATCGATTTGTTGAAGCATTTGATCAAGGTTTCTCATTTTGTTACCTTCATATAGTATTTTTATGCTGTCGTTTCTAGAGCCATTAAAAGTGCGATGCTCTTAGCGTCCTGTATTTCTCCCAACCGGATAAGTTTTTGTATTCTCCTAACAGGTATTTTCTCTACTGAAATATCTTCGTCGAAATCTTGGGGTAGTCTTCCCTCCACTAAATCTTTAGCTAAATAGCCATAAATGTACTCATCCGTAAAACCGGGACTCGTCCAGAATCCAAATAATAGCCTAAGATCTCGTGAAGTGTATCCTACCTCTTCTCGGAGCTCTCGTATGGCTGCTACTTCAGGTTCTTCTCCAATTTCTATAATTCCTGCTGGCACTTCTAATAGTTCGCTTTTTGCTGGGTGTCTATATTGGCGGACAAGTAGTACATTATTTTCCGAATCCACCGGAACAATAGCGACGGCTGGTCTGTGTTCGACGACCTCTCTAGAGGCTTTGACCCCGGTTTTTAGCAGCACATTATCAATTTTCACATTTATAATGCTGCCCTGGTAAATCTTTTTGCTGTCTATAGTTCGGTCAAGATCAATATTTTCCATACTATGCCTACTCTTCTGGATCTTCGGGAGGGCGTTGTGATCTGTATGCGAGGCCAAGTCGCATATTCAAGGCGGTATAAAAGAAATCCGGCTTTTCTGAACGTAAGAATCTGGCATTATAAGGGCTTTTCTTTACGATAACTTTTTCTCCTGGGTCCACGTCTGAATCGACAAATCCGTCTGCGCTGATAGACGCCAAATAATTTTTGGAAGCCTGAAGCTCAACGGTTGATTCGGGATGGAGTACCAGAGCATCTCGAAGGCCTGTATGTGCTGCTACTGGCTGCAATATCATCATTTGAGCTTCAGGGAAAACTATGGGTCCTCCAGCCGAAAGGGCATATCCTGTGCTTCCAGTCGCAGTAGACACTATTACAGCGTCAGCTCTGTAGTTGGTTAAATGGACATGGTTTACAGACGCTTCAAGTTCTACCAGTCGGGAGACTTTTCTACTTCCAACCGTGATGTCGTTTAGAGCATGTACGGATAGTCTAGGATCCCCTCCTTTTGTGGGGATTATGTCAGCTTGCAGCATCATTCGCTTCTCAGTTCTTATGCCGTTACCGTTGCTTTTTTCCGATCGGTAATTTATGTATTTGGGAAGTGCTGAAATAGCCTCTTCAGGTGCTAATTCCGCTATGAACCCGACCTTTCCCATTTTTATGCCAACCACAGGAAGTTCATAAGGACTTATTACTCTTACAGATCTTAGGATTGTTCCGTCACCTCCCACCACAATAACCAGGCTCGTTTCTTTTAGGTTTTCTGAGTACTCAGATAAATTTCCTGCTGAACTTAACCATGAAACATTTTCTATTCCTAATGAGTCTATGATTTCTTTAGCCTTGACCTCTGTGGCAGGCATTTGAGAGTTATATATGAAGGCAATCAATTTATTTTTTGACATGAACACCAACAGATTATAGATGCGTGTTGATCGGTTTTTAAGTATCTATAGTATAAATACTAACTTATTTGGGTTAACCGATTATGGTGTTTATAGCATCACGGGCTAATTCGATAATAGGTTTCGGGAAAAAACCAAAAAACACAGTACCGGAAATAGCTATGACTGCAGCAGAGAGAACTCCGAATTTCGGGTGTATTTCCTGTTCCTCATCTGGACTATCTATGAACATAGTCTTAACTACTCTTAGGTAATAATAGGCCGATACGACGCTGTTAATGACCGCGACTATAGCCAGCCAGGTAAGGTTGGTTTCAACGGCCGCTCCAAATAGATAGATTTTTGCCATAAATCCTATAGTAGGAGGTATTCCAATGAGGGATATCATTGAAACAGTCATTATTACGGCGAGAGTCGGGGATTTCTTTATAAGGCCGGCAAAAGAGTCGACTGAATCATCACCAGAATCTTCTGAGACTGCCGTGATTACTGCAAACGCTGCGAGGTTAGTAAACGTGTATCCGGCCAGGTATACAAGGATTCCAACGGGCCCTGAGGTGTATAGCGTTGTGTTGCCGGCCATTGCCGCTAATCCCACCATTATGTAGCCTGCCTGAGCTATAGTGCTGTAGGCTAACATTCGCTTGATGTTGTTTTGTTTTATAGCTATTAGGTTTCCAACAGACATTGAAATCGCGCTTAAAACCGCCATCATGCTAGCCCAGTCAGAAGATAAGGCCTCATTTTCAAAAACTGCATATAGGATTCTGAGAATTATGGCGAACCCCGCCGCCTTACTGGCTACAGAAAGAAACCCCGTGATGGGGGTAGGGGCCCCTTCATAAACATCTGGAGCCCACATTTGAAATGGGACTGCAGAAATTTTGAATCCGAATCCTGCTGTTATCAAAATGACACTAAAAAGAAGAATTCCGTTATCTGTTATCTGTTCTGAGGTGGAAAGGTGATTCGCTATTACTGTTCCTATTTCAGATAAATGGGTAGTGCCAGTGAATCCATAAATTAGGACCATCCCATAGAGTAGAACCGCAGAGCTGACGGCACTCAATATGAGGAATTTAATCCCGGATTCAGCCGATTTCTTCTCCCTTATAAATGCTGCTAGTGCTGCTGTAGGAAGGGCAGTCAATTCCAAGGCTATGTATATAGTGATCAATTCTACGGCTGACACTAGTAACATCATTCCGGTGGCTGATAAAAGGATGAGTGAGTAGTATTCGCCTTGATGTTTGTCGAATCTTTTCGCATAGGTCGTGGATGAAAGGATTACTAGCCCTGTTGCGAGGATAATGACATATTTGAAGAATAGGCTGAAATCATCTACCTTGACGGTGCCCTTGAATCCAAGGCTCGGATTATCTCGCACCATAATACAAAAACATAACGGTACTAATAAGCCAATTAGAGACAGAGGAGCCAAAAGTTTTTTGTTAGATGAAAACAAATCCACAATTATTATTATGCTAGCTAATAAGGCCATGCTGATTTCGGGGGCTATCAAAATTATGTCGGCGTAATTCATTAATTAGCTCCCGTCATATTTAGCATTTCTGTTATGCCTTCGGTGAAAACATCAGACACAAATGCTGGATATATTCCTACCCCAATTATTGAAACGATAAGTAGTCCTATAGGAATGACTTGGACTGCTGTGGCATCACCAATTTGTGCGAATCGTTCTTTTTCAGGTCCAAACATGGATCTTTGAATCATCCATAATATGTATGCAGCTGTCAGTACTACTCCAAAGGCAGCTATTATCGTCGCTAATTTAAAGGCTGGGAAAGCCCCTAGGAAGATAGTTATCTCTGATACAAAGCCGCTGGTTCCTGGTAGTCCCAAAGATGCTAATCCCGCAACTACAAGAGATACGGTGAAGACTGGCATTCTACGTGCCAAACCTCCTAGGTCTGGTATGTGTCGAGTGTGAGTCCTTTCATAGATAAATCCTATTGTTAAAAATAAAAGTCCCGTGATAGTTCCATGGGTAAACATTTGCAAGGCGGCACCTGTCATTGCGAGGGATGTGATTCCGCCACCCATAGCTGATAGTCCTAATAAAACGAAACCCATGTGGCTGACACTACTATACGCAATGAGCCTCTTGAGATCTGTTTGTCGTATTGTTATCGCTGCACCATAGATAATATTTATTACCCCTAATAGGGCCAATACCCAAGCATATTTTTCAAGCTGGTCGGGGAACATACCCGCAGATACTCGCAAAAGCCCATAGCCACCCATTTTTAAAAGTACTCCTGCCAACATTACGCTTGCAGCAGTCGGGGCGTCGGTATGAGCATCTGGTAGCCAGGTATGTAAAGGGAATACTGGTAGCTTTACCGCAAATCCTATGCTCATGAATAAGAAGAGTATTCCAACAGGCATTATTAAGTTCGAGGATGGGAGTGCTTCAGATATCTTAGTCATATCGAAGGTGCCAGTACCTGCGAATATAACCAAAATGCCAATTAGCATGAAAGCGCTTCCCAGAATAGTAAAAATTAAAAACTTCATGGCGGAGTACTCTTTTCTTCCGGTACCCCAAATGGATATTAGGAAGAACATAGGAATCAACTCTAGCTCCCAAAAAAGGAAAAAAAGCAAGAAATCCATTGAGGTAAATACCCCTATTACCGCCCCTTGTAGCAAGAGAAGCCACATGAAATGTTCTTTAGTTCTTTCAGTTATGTTCCATGATGCGAAGATTGCAACGATTCCTAACAGCCCTGTAAGCAAAATGAGTGGTGCGCTTATTCCATCGACAGATAGGAAATATTGAACTGGAAATGATTCAGGGAACCATGAAGTTATTTTTTCAGAAAAATCGTACCCATTTTGTCTATGGGCAACGAAAATGTAACCTGTGACCACCAGTTCAAGTGCTGAAGCTATAACCGCGAATCCACGGGCCGTTTTCCCAGTTAAAAAAACAGCCACAATCACCGCTGAGATAAACGGCAAAAATATGGCTATGCTTAGTATTCCAGGTATTTCCACAGATACTCCTAATTACATTCCAAATATATATACAGCGGCTATGATGATTATTCCAACTGATGTGACAGTCGCGTACATTTGGGTTTGGCCAGTTTGTAATTCTCTTATCAGACTACCGAAATTGGCACCTAGCCACCCAATGATATTCACGGTACGGTCTACGATGTTTCGATCTACCCAATCGGATATCAGGGCTATGCCGTTGTAATAGATTCTGCCAGTTATGAATTTTTCATATACTTCATCGACATAATATTTGTTTAGAAATAGGGTATATATAGGGCCGGCAACTCTGCCCATCGTTGCTGGGGACAAATAAGGATTCCGCTTATACATTGCCCATGCTAGAAGTATTCCCAGTAGGGCAATCAACGAGGAAATAATGGCCAGT
>VFFY01000068.1 GCA_009392675.1 SAR202 cluster bacterium
TAATCATGAATACTGAAAAGGCGATACCTAAACCAAACTGCCATCGGGACCCGATACGCTGAATTATATCCATGAGCCACAAAGCTATAGCCAAACACATACCACATACTAATCCACTGATAACCCCGAAAATACCGTGTGTGAAAGCATTTGTCGGAGCTAGGACAATAGCATCAAGAAAGAAATAGAAAGCCTTATTTAATTCAATAACCCCGATAGATACATTCATGACAAACATTCCCATCGGAAGTAGGAGTCCTGTCACAAACGGGACGAAAATTCCATACAAAATTCCTATAAATATCCATATGAAAATATTTCTGTTCAGGTAGCCTTCCCCTATAATTACTTTCACCAGTACAAATGTTAATAGGGCTCCAGCTAGAAAGGCCGCTATCCCGAGACATGTGGATGGCAGCCAACTCATATGTATGGGATCTTCCCATCTGACTTTCTTCTGAACAATGTCTTGAATGAAGAATCTAGCAAAGCTGGAAGCGCCTCCGCATAATACAGCGATGGCTATAAATTTCCCTACACTAGAAAGATTGGTTATTCGACTGAAATAGATATTTGATTTAAGCATTGATGTTCGGGTAAGTTGTCAGTTTAACTGGCTCATTCAGCGAGAACTCCCTCTAGAATCAATTCTTCAGCACGATGGCAACTTACATAGTGTCCATCCGTAATTTCCTGCAGAACAGGCGTCTCTAATTTGCATTGTTCGGTCGCATAAGAACAACGAGGATGGAAATAACATCCGCTAGGAGGATCTGCAGGGTTTGCAACCTCGCCTTGTAAAATTATTCTCTCTGATTTTGTTCTAGGATCTGGTTCTGGCACAGCCGAAAGTAGTGCTGCTGTGTATGGATGCTTGGGCGTGGAGAAAAGCTCATCCGTGGGAGCCATTTCAACTAGTTTCCCAACATACATCACTGCCACTCTGTTACTTATATGTTTAACGACACTCAAATCGTGAGCCACAAACAAATATGTTAAACCGAGTTCTTCCTGGAGATCCACCATGAGATTCAAAACTTGTGCCTGCACAGAAACGTCAAGCGCCGATACTGGTTCATCTGCAACGACCAATTTTGGATTTAGTGCCAATGCTCTTGCTATACCGATCCTTTGCCTCTGACCTCCACTAAATGCGTGAGGGAACCTTCGCATATATTCTGGCCGTAGCCCCACCATTTCTAAAAGCTCAGCGACTCGTTGTTCACGATCGTCTTTTGTTCCCATATTGTGAAGTAGCAATGGCTCGCCAATTGTGTCCAGTAATGTCATCCTGGGATTCAAGGACGAAAAGGGATCCTGGAAGATCATTTGAATGTCGCTTCTTATTTTCTTTAACTCAGCCCCCTTCAACGTTGCTATGTCAACTACTTCGTCCTCTCGGGTCCTAAATAAGATCTGTCCGTTTGTTGGATCAACCGCCCTTAAAATACAGCGCGCAGTGGTTGTTTTCCCACATCCGCTTTCACCAACCAACCCTAGCGTCTCCCCGTCATTAATATGAAAGTTAACACCATCAACAGCTAGAATTTGTCCGACCTCTTTTTTTAGAAACCCTTGCTTTATTGGGAAGTGTTTCTCAAGGTCGGAGACCTCTAATAGCCGTTCTTCCGATAGGCTGGATTCAGTAGTTGTCATTTTTAATCTCCCTCATCGTAAAGAAAGCAGCTCACCTGATGGACAGGTCTGACTTCCTGGAGCACAGGAATTGAAGCATCACACCGGCCCGGCATAAAGAAATCACATCGAGGTCCAAAGGCACATCCTTTGGGCCTATCATAAGGATGTGGAACAGTTCCGCTAATGGAGGCCAGTCTCTCCGAAGAATTTGATCTTATTTTAGGGATAGATTTCAGCAGTGCCTTAGTATACGGATGTTGGGGGTTATGGAAAATATCGTCCACAGGAGCACTCTCAACTACCTCCCCCAAATACATAACTGACACATGATCCGCCATTTCTGCGATGACTCCGAGATCATGCGTAATCAGAACAATGGCCATTCCATTATCAGTTTGTAATTCAGACATAAGTTCTAGCAGTTGTGCCTGGTTGGTGACGTCTAATGCCGTGGTGGGTTCATCGGCAATCAATATTGTAGGGTTAGAAACCAAAGTCATGGCTATCATGGCCCTCTGTCTAAGCCCACCACTTAATTGAAATGAATAGTCGTTGAGGCGACTTTCAGCTAGTGGTATCCCTACTGCACCTAAAGCATGTATGGCAACCTCTTTTGCACCTTCCTTGCTTATGTCCTGGTGTAATCTTATGGCCTCAATAATTTGGTTCCCTATTGTATGCACCGGACTAAAGGAGGTCATGGGTTCCTGAAACACGTAGGCGATCTCACCACCTCTAATCGACTTTATTTCTGGGCTGTTAGAGTCCATAGATGCGATGTCGACGACTTCCTCGCTGCTTTCACCCATATTTCTACGAAATAAAATCTCTCCACCTACAATTTCGCCTGGTTTGTCTAATATTCTCATAATAGACCTTGCAGCCACACTCTTACCACAGCCACTCTCTCCGACAATTCCAAGAGTTTTGCCCGGCATTACCTTGAAGCTGGCACCATTCACCGCAACAACAGTCCCTTCTTCGAGGGGAAAATGCGTTTCCAGGTTTTTAACCTCTAATATGGGTTGGTCACTGCTCATCATTGCTTCACATTCCTTATCCGTATGGGTCCGCTGCGTCTCTTAAACCATCACCCAGAAAATTGAACGCCAAAACGGCTACAACAACAAATGCAGCCGGGATTAGTTGCCACGGAGTTAGCGCTATCGTCTGTACGTTTTGTGCTGCCTGCAACATTACGCCCCAGCTGATGGCTGGAGGACGCAAACCTAAACCCAAAAAACTAAGTGATGTCTCGCTGATTATTATGAAGGGAATCATCAAGGTAGAGGAAGCTATTATATGGCTCATAAAAGAGGGAACCATGTGTCTAAATATGATCCTTGTTTTACTGGCACCAAGTAACGCTGCAGCTGTGACAAAATCCTCATCTCGAAGCGACAGAAACCTACCTCTTACCTCACGAGCAAGCCTAGTCCATTCGAACATTGCTATGATTATCGTGATTGCAAAATATACACGGATTATTGACCAATCCTGGGGTACTGAAGCCGCAATAGCCATCCACAGAGGTATAGTTGGTATGGATCTTAAAATCTCTATTATTCTCTGTATTACGAGATCAATTAACCCACCGTAATATCCAGATATCCCGCCAAGGAGTACACCTAGAAATAGACTGAGAGAAACACTTAATAAACCTATAGTCATAGATATCCTGGTCGCCAACATTAGTCTCGACCATACGTCTCTACCTTGAACATCTGTTCCAAGCAAATATATGGCTTCCTCAGCTTTGAGGGGAGCATTGACACCAAATAAGTGACGATCTGATGGTAAGACACCAAGGATCTTATACTTGTACCCTTTCGCAAAAAGTTTGATAGGGACTCTTGTCGTGTCATCAGCAACGAAAACTTTCTTAAATGTAGCGGAATCCCTGACACCCTTAGTACCATATACGTATAGTTTAGGGTTAATACCATCAAAGGTTAAATGTACACCTTGAGGGGGCATTTCCCCTCTTTTCGCCTCACTTGTTTTAGGCTCTGCAACGGCAAGAAAATCTGCAAATATCACGATAAAATAAAGAATCGCAAGCGTTATGCTCGCAATCATTGCAAGTCTGTGCTTTTTTAGACGCCACCACATCAATTGCCATTGAGACGCCGAGTATATCTGGTCTGTTCCTTGACTAGTTATTTCTTCCAAGAGAGGTTCTTGCTCGGTGAGGCTTTCCTCTGCCATTTATCCTCCTTCCATGCGGATACGAGGGTCAACCCATGCAAGCAATAGATCTGAAATAAATGTCCCAATTACTGTCATAATTCCGATCATCAGTACGATAGTTCCGGAGAGAAACATGTCTTGAGCTATGAGCGCCCTCAATAGCAATGGACCCAGCGTTGGCAAGCTCATAACGATTGAAACTATTATGCTACCTGAAACTAAAGTGGGTAAAAGATACCCCAATGTACTAACAACAGGGTTTAGAGCGACTCTTAATGGATATTTAAGAATAACTCTCCATTCTCCGAGTCCCTTAGCACGAGCCGTAACGACGTAAGGCCTCCGCAGCTCGTCCAGCATATTCGCTCGTAATACCCTGATAACCTGGGCCGTTCCAGCAATCGATAGCACCAACGCAGGAAGCCATAGATGTGACAACAGATTGATTATTTTACCTATACTGTATGGCGCTGACGCGTATTCAGCAGAAAAAAGCCCGCCAATGTTTGCGTCGAATAAAACAAATCCGAAGTAAAGCAACGCTAATGCTAAAAGAAAATTTGGAACCGCCAGTCCCAAGAAACCCAAAAAAGTCGCAACGTAGTCAGTAACTGAGTATTGCTTAACGGCTGATATCACGCCAATCGGTATTGCGATGGCGTATGTGAACAGTGCCGCAGCAAGAGCCAAAATAGCTGTTAAAAAAAGTCGATCCCCGATCACCTCTGTCACAGGTCTTTGGTACTCCATTGAGATGCCGAAGTTACCAACTGCAGCTTTCTGTAGCCACTTATAATATTGAACTACAAAAGGAGCCTCTAATCCGTATTGTTCCCGGAGTGCTGCCGCTTCTTGATCTGAAACCACTTCACCCTGAGTCATTAACTGAGCGACATACGAAGTGATGTAATCCCCAGGAGGTAGCTGAATTAGTGCAAAAGATATTACAGTTACTACCCAGATAGTTATAAGGGCGAGGATGAGCCTGTTGACAATAAAACCGATCATGCACTTTCCTGACTAGTGACCATCAATGGTTATATACGATCACCGGACCCACCGCCAGCCTATGGCTAGACGGCAAATCCGGTAACTCGTCTAAGAGGTTTCTTTGCTCCGAAGAGCAGTTCTTCTACTCGTATGACAGGGCTTGTGGTGCCCTGTTTCCCTCGCTCTTCCAGTATAACGTCATAGGACGTGATATTCCTGGAGTCTTTGTATCTGGGTTGTTGTATTGCCTTGATGGGACGTTACCCAGGTCGGTTTTTACAACTCTCACACCTAGAGAAGCAGGAGACTGTCCGGCGATGCCGATACCCCATTGTTCCTCTGTTGCAATTTCCCATATTTCCTTTCCTAATGCGATTCGCTCTGCTTCAGGCACGCCGAACGCCTTTTCGAAATTGTCGAACACCTTCTGCAAAGGCGCCGAAGGCTGCATGCCTTTCTCTCCACCGGTCTGGAACCATAGTCCTAAGGCAGAACCGAATGAACTGTTAGTTCCTGCCGGGAATACGTGACCCGGGAATGTGAACAAGTGATCCGCACCGTCTCCCCACTCTACTGAGAACATGTGCTCATCGGCCGCTGTGATCTGACCCACTAAGCTTCGCTCAGCGGCATTGACAGTACATTGTATTCCAGCGTACTCACCGAGGTGCTCACATATCATCTCAGCCATGCCAACGAATTCCATGAACTGGGCAGTCCTGGCTGTGATCTCGAGAATAAGCCTTTCTCCATTGTCAGCACGAAGTCGGAATCCTGCTGAGTCTTTCTTGTCGAGACCCAACTCATCAAAAATCGCGTTTGCTTTGTCTTGATCAAAAACTGAATTCTTTAAACGCCATTCTGACTCCGGACCAGGACTGTATAAGTTTGCGGGAGCTGGGGCACTTGACCCTGCTACACCTAATCCCAGCCAGAACACCTCATTCAACTGTTCCCTTTTAAAAGAGGCGCCTAGACCGTGTCTGAACCTCTTGTCCCGAAGTAAGTCCCCAATATACATATCCTGTACGTAGGCCATGTTTACTTTCAACTGTGCATCGGCACCGGCGTCCTGCGTATCGAAATAAAGTTTATATTCACCTTTCTCTTGGTTCTCTATGTACAGAGGAACCTTAGCCATGTTCAAGTGTCTCGCCTGCCAGTCATACTCTCCTGCGATTGCTCGAAGGTTCATAACTTCCAGATCTTCAGCCATCGTGAGAACGACTGTATCAATATAGGGCAGCTGATTTCCTTCCAGGTCTACGCCGTAGTAATACGCATTCCTTTCCAGTATCCATACAGCATTGTTTATAGGCTGAACTGTAACCCAGGGAGTCAAAACTGGCAGCTCTGGATTAAGCGCCCAGTCATTCTTGAATTTAATCAGGTTGACCCAGGTGTCATACCCTTCGTCCGCCACGATTTTGTCTACAGCATCTTTACCTGCAATATCAGGAATGTACTGTGATAGATAATGCTTCGGTGCAAAAGATCCCTTGCCCACTACACCTCTATCCGCTTGGCCTCCACCGAGGTCAGTTCGTCCTGCTAGAACGCTGGTAAAGAAGTAGTAAGGATCTTCGAACGTCCATCTAACTGTGTAGTCATCAATTTTTTCGAAGTTTCCTTGCTTGCCATTAATTCCGCTAACCGCGCTTTTATTTGGCACAAGCTCTTTGTTACCATACATATCTTCATACCAGAACAACCAGTCATCGGCGGTAACAGGTACTCCGTCAGACCACCTCATGCCCTCTCTAAGATGTAACGTAAATACTCGCCCGTCATCACTAACATCTATTGACTTGGCAACGTTAGGCTCGGGGATATCTCCCGTGTAATCCCAGAAAAGTACGTGGTCAGGTCCTGTACAGCATCGGTATCCATTCCATTTGTCTGCAGGGCCGGTAAAACCTCGTCTCCATATCCCGCCGTACTCTCCGATACCTTCAATGTTATCAATCACGAGAAGGTCGCTTTGAACAGGCAGACGGTCTCCAATAGCCGGAAGCTTTCCAGCCTTTACCATTGCAGCAAGCTGAGGAGCCTCACCGTAGGAGCTTGGGAACTTACTAGAATCCACAACCGTCGCAGGACCCTCTAAAGTCCCAATATATTGAGCGGCTATCGATTCTTCCTTTGCAGGGGCTGCCGCTTTGGCAGCTGGTGCAGCTGCGGCTGGTGCTGCTGCGGCTGGTGCTGGTGCAGCTGCGGCTGGTGCTGCTGCCTCATCATCGGATCCACAGGCAAAAGCAAACAACCCAACTAAGGCGATTAAGGCAAATAACCCAATCACTCTAGTACGCATGTTAGTTGAACTATGCATGTTTCTAAACATTGACTTTCTCCTTATACAAACATAAATTTATATAATTTATGTTGCTCCGATAAAATATAGCAAGCATCACCGTCTTTAGCCTATTCTGAGCATTGCTGAATCGATTGTCAATTGACCAAATGAAATAGGTAGCTCAAAGATGCGCTTTATGTCCAAACCCACCGCCTGAAGAAGGATTTGAACCCGTCATAAATGGTGCTAAAACTACAAATAAGTGATTTTGACTATAACGAGAGTCAGTCAATCTGAAACCATTCAAAATAAACGGTTTTATAACCTCTGACGCACCCTAGCAAGTATTCAGTAATAGGGTGACTTCTTCATTTGTGAACAGGATCAATAGTGGTCATTTAGATCTAGGCAGATAGGAGATGTTAGCTCCAGCGCATAAAGCGCGAATAACTCAACGTCAGTGTTTTTCTTAAACAATCTCCATTTTTGGTAAGTCACTTAGAATTAATTTCGTCTGACAAAAGTAAAAAAGATTACTTATAGTTTGCTCTTACTTCTTCTAAGTCCAATATGTTCCCCTTCAGAATCCGGCAAGCCTGGGTCAGCAGCCCGGGAGCAGCATTGGAGTGTGTATAATCCATCTCAAATTACTAACTATGATTTTGAAAAGGGGCTGGCTAATTGAGTTACTTTAATTCTCGCAGATCTGCAGTTGTGGCAAAAAATGGAGCAGTAGCTACCAGTCAACCACTAGCAGCACAGGTAGGTTTACAAATCCTCCAAAATGGAGGGAATGCTATTGATGCCGCTGTAGCAACAGCAGCAGCTTTGAATGTGCTAGAACCGATGTCCACTGGAATTGGTGGGGATATGTTTGCATTAATCTGGATGGCCGACACCAAGCAGGTGACAGCTATCAACGGCAGTGGACACTCTGCGGCCGGCGCCAACCCCGAAGATGTAATATCCAAAGGTTACAGCTCCATACCGAACAACGGTCCTGATGCAGGACTAGCTGTGAGTGTTCCCGGAACTGTGGATGGTTGGCAAAAATGTCTGGAGAAACACGGGACTATGACCTTAAAAGAGGTGCTGAAACCAGCGATAGACTATGCTGAAAACGGATATGCAGTTACAGA
>VFFY01000069.1 GCA_009392675.1 SAR202 cluster bacterium
CGGACGACCAGAACTCACTTGATTTAAGACTTTCCTGGAATGATTAATTATTCACATGAGGGGGAGAGAACATACAGGTTGGCTATGACCTAGGCCTGTAATGAACGGGCAAAGCACCCTTCTGGGCCGGGGAAAATGGAAGTAAAGCCAAGTGGCGGGCTTTTTTCACAGCTTTTGCCAAAGATCTTTGACATTTCGCACACATGCCACTTTTTCGACGAGCCTCTATCATGTATCTTTCTGAAAGAAATTTCTTAATATAATCAACATCCTTATAGTCCAATTCCTTTTTATCCACGCACGGTTGGCAAAATTTCCGACGTGAATAAAAGCGTGGGCGACCTCCACCTCCAGGCCTTCTTTGCGGGGTGGTTTCTCTTCCTGTTGTCATCAATAGACTCCGATTTAGTTACTATACTTACGAAAAGTTATGAATTTCTGTCGATCACCAAGGCAAATCATCTTCGATTTCACCTTCACCTTCAATTGAAGGGCTTGTAGAGGAAGACCCTGTAGAATCAGGTGAAGGGCTTGTAGAGGAAGACCCTGTAGAATCAGGAATGGATCCTCCTTCTGAAAATCCTCCCGATGAACTCGCATTCGCGCCTCTGCTATCGATGAATCGAACCTCAGAAGCATTCACGTCAAGAGATACCCTTGTTTCTCCATCATTTCCTACATATGTACGGCTACTGAGGCGGCCTTCTACATATACTTTACTCCCTCGTTGCAGATATTGATTGCATGTTTCTGCCAACCTATTCCAAGCGCTAATCCGAAACCATTCAGTTTCCTCTCTATTCTCCCCATCAGAGGCTTTGTACCGGCGATTTGTTGCGACAGTGAATGAGGTTACCGGGTTTCCGTTAGGCGTGTACCTCATTTCAGGATCAGATCCTAAATTCCCAATTATGAGTATCTTATTCATAGTCATATCAAACCCCCTCTCTAACGAGAATTACACTTTTGATATCAAATGTACCAATACATCTTGATTTGCATTCAAAGTCCTTACCAACTCTTTGACGTCAGATGAATCCATTGAAATATCAGCTTTGTAATAGCTTCCTTCCTGAAAGGTGTTTACCAAGTACGAAAGCCTTTTCACGCCCCATTCTTCCCTACCTGTAACCTCTCCACCCGACGAGGTGATAACATCCGCGATACCGTCCACAATTACTGTAGCCTCAGCCTCGGTTGAAACTGGGGACAGGGCCATTACCAACTCATATTTTCGTTTTCTCTCAGCCAAAGCCAGAACACTCCAATGATTATTTTTTAGCCAACCGTCAGTATAGCACGCTGAAGGCATCCTCAACAATTTCAATTCCAGCATAAAATCCCGTCTATTTCATACCTGAAGAATGCAAAAGTCTAAGGCTAAATGATAAGATTCCTTGAAATTAAAAGTTCTTGGAGATATTAATGGCCTTCAAAGAAAATCCTAGTGTTTATCTGGTCACTAAACCTGCTATTAATTGGCCTCAAATCGCTAACTTTTTTGAAGAAGAGAATGTACCTCCCATCCCTGACTCGGTGAGGGCTGGTGACGACGAATCAGCTGCTGTTATAGAGATATCGGCAAGAATGTGTTACATGAGCTACGGCAGGGGTCGCAGAGACATCACTGATTTTATAAACAATCTATTGAGCTCAAAAGATGGAAGTGTTTTTGAACACGTAAATTACGGTTTGATCGTGACCGGCGTTTCTAGAAGCCTTACTCACGAATTAGTTCGGCATCGAGCAGGATTTGCTTACAGTCAAAGATCTCAGAGATACGTGGACGAAACAGAGGGAACATTTGTTATTCCACCAGCCTTGTCCTCAAAAAGAGATTTCACAAAGGAAGCGAGAAAAGTATTAGATGACGCGTTGGTACATGCAGCTGAAAGTTATACTGAACTAGTGACTGCCCTAGAAAAATCGTTGCCGAAATCAATATTCGACAGCAATACCGATAGAAGAAAAGCTATAAGGCAAGCAGCCAGATCGGTTTTACCAAATGCAACTGAAACGAAAATTTTCATTACCGCAAATGTGAGAGCATTAAGGCATTTCATTGAATTAAGGGGTGCCAATTTTGCTGATTGGGAAATAAGATTTCTCGCAATTGAAATACTTAAATTACTTCGGGTTGAAGCTCCATTATTATTTGGTGATTTTCTAATTGAGGACCTTGAGGATGGCACCCAGATAACATATCCAAAATACTCCAAAGTTTAATTGGTCCAGTATTTTAATTAGGGGTCTTGATCCTGGCTATATTCCATCTGGTTATGTTCCATAATGTAATAAACCCACCGTAATAGGGAGAACGTACCGTTGTCAGAGATATTTGAACCCCGTGGCAAACCTAAGAAGGCTGATACATATTTGGCATGGATTCTTCCTCAGGAAACGCTAGAACCTCATCTAATAGTCAGGCAATCTGAAAAAGAAGCATGGAAAATTGCAGATGAACTGCTATGTCAAACCTCTAAATCTGTCTTGAAACAAAGAGGTAAATCTTCCGAAAACACCAGTATGGTAGGTCAAAGATCTCAATCCCAGCGATATGAAAATAACAAAATGGGCACACATTTATGGAATGGAATATCCAATGTTCGAGTTAATTGCGGGACAGCCATTGTTGGAAATGTAGAACAGGTCTCAGAAGAGCTGCTTAGCTATTGGCAGCTTGGAATAGATGAGTTTATATTGTCCGGGTTTCCTCATGTTACTGAATGCAACATAGTTTCAGAGCAATTATTGCCTGTCCTTATAGACAAAATAACCCAGGAGTTAAGAGTATGAAATGGCTAAGATGCCAAACAAAAGATGAAACCTTCTATGGTCTCTTAAACGATAATATCGTATCCAAAGTTCATGGGTCACCATTTGATGGGTATGAGCAAACCACTCAAAAATTCCCGATTGAAGAAGTGAAAATATTACCCCCAGTTATACCGAAAACTTTCTACGCTGCGGGGATAAATTACAAAAAACATGTCTTAGAGGCAGCATCTCTACTGAACAGGAAACCCAATTTACCTGAAAAGGCTGATATTGGATATAGAGCCAATAATGCAATCATAGGCCACGGAGATCCCATAGTCATACCCAGGGACGCAACAGATAAAATTCATTACGAAGCTGAGCTGGTAGTGGTTATAGGAAAAGTCGCTAAAAATGTTTCAATGGAAGATTCTCTAAAGTATGTTTTGGGATATACGGTGGGTAATGACGTCAGCGAGAGAACATGGCAGGCCTCTGATAGAACGTTATGGCGTGCGAAAAATACTGACACGTTTAAGCCTATGGGACCTTGGATTGAAACAGAAGCAAGCCTCAATGAAATGGTGACAACCGTGAGGCTTAATGGTCAGGAAACTATTTCGTTTGACACTAACGACATGATTTTTGGAGTAGAAAAATACATATCGGAAATTACCAGGTACCTAACTTTACACCCTGGAGACGTGATCTGGATGGGCACCGATGGTACGTCCAAGGATATGAAAAATGGCGATACATGTGAAATTGAAATTTCAGGTGTAGGCACACTTAGTAACCCCGTCATCAAGGATAGTTAGGCCTCAGTCAAAAAATACGACTTATGGAGAAGATACTATGAGCAAGGTAGAATCAGTTTTGGGCCCGATGGAGACTTCTGATTTAGGTTTCACTTTGTCGCACGAACATATCGTTGTCAGTTCTGCTGGGATACCTCAAATATATCCGGAATTCATCCAACGAGAAGATTCAATAACTGAGGCAATAAAGGTTCTTTCCGAAGCAAAGGATGAAGGCCTTGACTCGATAATTGATGTAACGACCCTCGACCTCGGCAGGGATATAGATATGTTGGCAAAAGTGTCAAAAGAATCGGGAGTGAACATAATATGTGCTACTGGAACATGGAGGGACATACCTAGAGTATTTTGGAATGCTTCGGTAGATAGTGTCGCGACCCTATACAAAAGAGAAATAACAACAGGAATTGAAGGTACCAATATAAAAGCTGGGATAATTAAAGTCGCTAATGATGTTGGAGGAGTTACCAGAGAGGGAGAAGTCATACTCAGGGCAGCAGCACGGGCCCAAAAAGAAACCGGGGTTCCAATATCCACCCATACCTGGGCCCCTGATCGTGTCGGCGAGCAACAGGTCAGAGTTTTTGAAGATGAAAAAGTTGACTTAAATAGGGTTTACATCGGACACAGTAACGACACCATGGACATACATTATCTAGAAAGCCTACTCGATAAAGGTGTTTGGATAGGACTCGACAGGTATCCAGGAGGCAGAACTATGGAAACTCCGAATTGGGAGCAGAGAACCGATACTGCCATGAGACTAATAGCAGACGGCTATGGAAAAAGAATCATGCTAGGGCACGACTGGTCAGTCAGACTCAGCATAGATTCAAAAGAAGGGCAAACGAGTCGATCAAAGTATAATCCGGACGGATATTTATTCATAACTCGGCAAGTTCTACCTAGACTTAAAGACTTGGGCGCATCAGAAGAAGATATACAAAACATTATGGTTGATAACCCAAGAAGGTTTTTTGAGGGGGGAAACTAAAAGCACCCGCAGTAGTAAACCTACTCCGAGTGCTTTACATGTGGAGGCGTTCCAGAGAACACCTACCTGGTCGACCTCCTACTACTACTATCCAACGCGACTTACCTCCTTTTAGAAGACCCTCTGTAAACTTTCATCCACCCGTGCATTTCTGTCTTCAATGATCATTATATACACGGGCATAATAAAATTGGAAACCAATTATTAACTAAATTCGAAGTAAAATAGGGGAATCATGATCAAATTTTCAGGGGCAATCATATGGACATATGACTTAGGGCGCCTAAGACATTTTTATGAGGATATCCTAGGTCTTAACCCCCACTCCGTGAAAGACCATTTCATTGCCTACAAATGGGGGAACCTCAGGTTTAGCATCGGATCGCATTCAGAGATAACAGATAATTCCATAGAACCTCTAAGAATAATGTTGAATTTTGATGTCAAAAATATCAAAAATTTTGCCAATAGCCTCAAACGTAACGATGTAAAGTTTCTTAGGGAACCAGAAAAAGAACATTGGGGCGGGTGGGTCTGCACATTTCAAGACCCAGATGGAAATACCATTCAACTTCTTCAACAACCGGATCACTAATCATCCTCGAATTCTCGCTTCCGAAGATTGACAGCATCTCGAAGATATATATTCACAATATCAGTAGGGTTTTTGTCAGTATTAACATGCACCATAACACGGATGCATTTCGGCAATGCCCCAGGAACTTTCATTTCATGAGAACACATTAGAGCAACATTTACCCAACCAATTTTCCTGGCCGCCACTGGAGGAAATTCAGCATTCAAATCTTGAGTCGTTGTAAAAAAAGCGCTAATAATATCATCAACTTTCAGAGAGTTTTCTTTTATTATTAAATCCAACATTTCGGCAGTAGCAGCAAGAATTTCCTCTGAACTATTACTTGGAGATGTTGTCGCACCTCTTATGGCCTGTACTTTAGACATTACAACCTCTCTGTTTTATTTCACCAATATGCTCTCGATGAATGCTCCAGCTGCCGATACCTCACTCCCCTCGCGGGAGCTCGCTATATGATCCAAAAACGCACTACCAACGACCGCACCATCTGCAAATTTAGATATCATCTCAATATCTTTTTTCTGAGAAACTCCAAACCCAACCAACACAGGCAAATCTGTATGAACCCTGATTCTCTCAACCAAACTTTCTACACCCATAGATAAACCTTTACGAGCTCCGGTTACGCCTGTAAGGCTGACACAATATATGAACCCGCCCGCATGCTCACAAGAAAATTTTATTCTTTCCTCGGTACTAGTTGGAGCCAATAAGGGAATAAGGTGTATTCCATTTTTCCTGCACTGCTCAGATATAACTACCGACTCTTCCATCGGTAGATCAGGAATTATCAAACCATCGAGACCACGGTCTGATGCCTCTTCCATGAAACGTTCCAGTCCATATTGAAAAAACGGGTTGAAGTATCCCATGAATATAATAGGGGAGTCATTGTTTTCTTTCCGAATATTAGTTAAAACATCCATACATACCGAAAGACTAACACCATTTTCGAGAGCTTTGAAACCAGTTTTCTGAATAGTTGGCCCGTCAGCTATAGGGTCGCTAAAAGGTATTCCTAGTTCCAACATATCAGCCCCAGATCCAAGGGTTTTCAAGGCTATTTCGGTTGACAATTTTATAGTGGGATACCCAACAGTTAGATAAGGCACTAAAGCCGGTCTATTCTCTGATTTCACAGCGAGGAGTTTTAAGTTAATTCTATTTTCCACTTTGTTACCCACCTGATCGATATAGGATTACGTGCACAACATTCTGCCCAATTCAAGCAGAAGCCGCAACTGTCACAACTAACAAATTCAGGGTCGCATGTGATAGAAAGGCTGGCCACAAAGACTTAGTTTTTATAAAAAGATATGAGATCAGTACGGAACTCATGAATACTGGAAAATACAATCCCGGGTGAGAATGTACGAACATAAATACCAATGAGACAAGCAATATAGATCTCACACGACCATATTTGGGAATCCAGTAGGTTAACAAAAACCCTCTAAAAAAAAGTTCCTCCACAAACGGAACCCAAAGCACTATTGCGAACAAATTAACCAACGTAAATCCGCCCTCACCCAATATATTTTTGGGAACTTGGGGGGGCATCAGATAAGAAATATCTATTTTGTAGATGGTAAGTGAGTATAGAAATATCGCGACAATACTAGCCAAAACGGTCAGTATTGAAAGGCGAACCCATCCTTCGTTATATGGCAGGTGGAGAACAGTTTTTATCGGTTTACGGTCAATTCCATAAATAGAAATTACAAACAACAACAACAGCAATTGAGGTACAGCTAATACCCATGGATAATACCAAGAAAGCGGTAAATAAAGAGTATTAGAACCAAAAGCCATGCGTAGCGAAATCGTAAGGGTTAGGGTCACCAATAAAACAAGGAGAGCAATTAAATTCAAATTGGGCAAAAAGAGCAATGTCCCTAAAAAAGCCAAGTGGGATTTTAGCTTTTTAGCCACTCAACATCACCAAATAAATCGTCCGGATGGATTTTGGATGAATATATTTTATATTCCTTTTTAGCTGTGCCCAACACACCATCCTTCCCATGCCCTGGGTAGAAAGAAATGTCGTCTCCCAAAATGAATAGCCTGCTTGTTATGCTTTCAATTATCTGTTTCAGGTTATCGGGTGTTTTAGTTTTACCTGGACCACCAGGGAAAAGAGTATCTCCAGTAAACAGATGTCCGTTCAAAAGTAAACATGTAGACCCTTTAGTATGACCAGGGGTGTGAATGGCCCTAACCGATAAATCTCCTACTCTTATATCTTTACCATCCTCTAAAAACAAATCAGGAGCTACTGGAAGTTCATTAGAATCAGATTCTCCAATTGCAACCTTAGCTTGAAAAGCTTTCGTAACCTCTTCAAATCCAAGCAAATGATCCATATGATTATGAGTAATGGCGATATATTTAACTTGGGTGGTCGATGCTATGGCAACCAAAGCGGAAGGCTCAGCTGGAGTGTCTACCAAAAGGCTTTCATTGGTTCGATTACATATGACTATATAGGCATTATTATCGTATGGTCCGCACGTAACTTTATGAATAGTACACTGGGAGTCGGTGTAATGTGGTTTCATCATTCCATCCTAGGTTTTTCTTATATTAAAATTTACGTTGCTTTGGTAGACAATAGGATTATATCAGTCAGTTTTTTTAATTACTAAGTGGCCCTTCGAAACCGTAAAAACAAAGCCGTAAGGAAGAAAAATGAGCACATATGGAATCACAATTAAGAATGCCTCCGAAGGGAAACGTATCACTCTCACATGCGAGCACAACGGCGGGGTAATATACATAGTTCCTAGTGAGTCAAGTTGGGTGTGCAGTAAGGAAAATATAGGTGCTCATGCAATCTCTGGTTTTTTTAAGGATCTTACTAGCATAGAAAACACACAGATAGCGGCACTAATGCAAAAGTGGGGACTTTACTATCGAACACTGGATGTTATTGACTAATGACGTCTGCAAATTCAGTCCACTATACCCTGACCATCCAAGGATGAATCACCAGACAAAATTTTCGGAATCCTAGGTGAAAACACCTCGTCGTCTCCAGATTCTGTATCGTCATCAGACCAATCCTTGAAGTCTGCCAGTTTGCCTGCGTCGTTGAGTCCATAACCCAGAGCTGCCATTGGAATATCTGCCAAAACGCTGGATTTGGCTGGGAATGAGGATTTATTGGATTGAGATGGGTGTCTATATGTTTCTCTAATAATAATAGTGACACCGTCTTCACTTGCGCTTGTTATATTTGCGGAATAAGTATTCCCTCCATCCACCAATTTTTTCAGTCTTAGAGCAAGTTTTGGTTCTATGCTACCGATTTCAATCCCTTTTATATCCAATATCCTCATACCCCTATCTGCCGAGATCAAATCTACGGTATGCCCAGCAATCAAATCAGTCACGTCAAAACTTCGGGGAATATTTACTAATTTCGTTACACCGGTACGACCTGTCTCCTCAATAAACGATCTTCCCGATGTGGTACCTGAAACGGCCCTACTTGCCTTAAGTCCGGAAGTTTTCCCTAGGCGGTTAATATTTTTTTTTGCTATTGGACTGTTAGGAGAAATGACAAGAGCGCACTGGAAAGCTTGGATAGCCTTTTTATTTTGTATTTTTTCACTCAAAGCTTTTCCAAGTCTGTTATATGGCTCTAGATCCCACGGAAATCTGTCGATTATGTCAGAATTTATTTGAATAGCTTTGTTCCAGTCAGATCGCATTGCACTATCTACTGCAATTTTCGTGTTTGCCTTCCTTGTCTTTTCTAAGAATATAGCGAATTGGTAAGCGTCATGAGCTTCCGCACTTTTCCCTATCTTGAGTAGAGCATCTCCAAGTCTGTTATATGCCTTTTGATCACCGTGATTGATTTCAACCATGGTTAAATTCACGTCTACGGCCTCTTGAAAAAGCCCGTAATGCATCAGTTGATCAGATTCTTTAGATTTTTCTTTTCTAAGACTTAAAATAGAAGATAATTCTTTTGCGTTCATTTCAGTTACCCTTTCAACTCATCTTTTGATTTCATGATGGCATTCTAAGCAGGGTTTTTTTGTCAGTGCAATATATTTTGCACCCATAATCACAGCAAACTTCAAGCTATGTGTTGAGTTTCAGAAACTTAATAACTTTAAAAATTTTGAGTCTTTCACAAATTATTTTATAAATTGCTTCCAATATTATTGCGATAGACATCTTTGAATCCCCAGATATCCGATCGTTAAAAATGATCGGATACTCTTGAATTCTAAAACCGTGGTTTTCGCACTGCATGGCAATTTCAATTTGAAATCCAAACCCAGAACAATGAATTTCATCCCAAACAATATTTTTTAGCACGTGAGATCTAAAAACCTTAAACCCAGAAGTACAGTCATTCACTTTCAACCCAGAGACAAATCGAATCGCCCAATTACCGCCGGCGCTTAACCCTTTTCGATATACACTCCAGTTCTCCTCAGATCCTCCTCCCTGACAGTAGCGGGACCCTACTACAACATCATTTCTGGCAAGCAGGTCAATCATGCTCGGTAAATAGCTAGGGCTGTGAGACATATCTGCATCCATTTGCACAACAAAAACTTCCTCTTCAGGGAGTCCCCGCAAAACCTCTTTAAACCCTTCAACATATGCAGTACCCAAACCTTTTTTGGTAGGACGATTTAATATTGAAACCGAAAGTCTATTATTGCGGGCATAGCATCGAGCAACTTTTGCTGTGCTGTCTGGCGAATTATCGTCAACAATTAAAACATGGATATTTTCTATTCCTAACCTAAAAACTTCTTCCAACAAAACCAGTATGCTCTGAGCTTCATTGTATGTGGGTACTACCACGTAAACAGGAATCCGATTAACATTCATCTTCTATTCCCAAATCAGCTTCATTTATTTGTGAAACTTCACTTCCTACGGGACATCAATAATCTGACTCTAGTAAGAAATATGTCCCTTATCATTTGCAGAGCTGCTGACCAGAGGTCAACTTTACTGTCTTCTCCATGACGCCAGTCGATTGGTACCTGAGAGACTGAAAACCCATACTTGTCAGCCAACAATAAAACCTCTACATCAAATGCCCAACCGTTAGTCTTGACCAGTGGGAAGATTTTATCAGCGGCCTCAGAGGAAAAACACTTAAAGCCACATTGGGTGTCTTGATATTTCTTTATAGCGACAAATTTTATAAAGAAATTAAAAACCCTGCCTGCAAGATAGCGAAGTATGGGCTCCCCAAATCTTTTTGAATCGGTTAATTCTCTTGATCCTATCGCAATATCAAAACCGTTTGTCATTTCTTTGAGAAACCTTTCAATTTGATCGAATGGCATCGCTAGGTCAGCATCACACATAAACCTGTACTGGCTCTGGGCAGCCACCATTCCTGTTTTCACAGCTGATCCCTTTCCTTTATGAGAAAGGGATAGGATTTGGAAATTGCTTTTTTTTCCAAAGGATTCCTTCGCTATTTTGGTAGTTAAATCATAACTACCATCATCACACAATATAACTTCATAGGAATAATTTTGATTACCAAGATATTCATAAATAACGTTAAGAGATTGTTTTATCCTATGCGATTCATTATAGGTAGGAATCACTACGGAAAGATGAATATCAGTCACTTCATTTACTAACAAGTTTGATATTAATCAGATTTCTCCAACTCAAACGCTGCATGCAGTACCTCCGCTGCTTTTGCTACCTGATCCGATCCAATTATGCAGGTAATTCTAATTTCCGAAGTGGTAATCATTTCGATGTTAATCTTAGCCTCAGCAAGAGACCTAAACATAGTCGAGGCATACCCAGGAGAATCTTGCATACCAGTGCCAACTATACTAATTTTTGCCAGATTTTCAGCTTTGCCAACATTAGTAGTACCAAGATCCTGGGCTACTTCTTCAACCACTTTCATAGCTCTATCCACATCCGACTGTTTTATGGTAAAAGTCAGGTCTGTGGTACCTGATACGCTAGCGTTTTGCACTATAACATCTACGCTAATATCAGATTCAGCCAAAGGGTCAAATAATGCTGCCGCAATTCCCGGCCTATCAACCACCGAAAAAACCGTTATTTTGGCAACATCTTTGTCGGTAGCTATACCCCTTACCCTATTTCGTATTTCCCCAACATTAGTATCCATATTGTCTCCATCATGAATTAGAGTGCCTGGTTCATTATTAAAACTTGAAGCAACTAATATTGGCACCTGGTAAACCATTCCCAATTCAATTGAACGAGGATTCATTTTGGCACCATAACTCGCCAATTCCAGCATTTCTTCAAATCCAACCTGAGTCATTTTTCTAGCATCTGGAACTAAACGAGGATCAGCAGTATATATTCCCTCTACGTCAGTATAAATCTCACATCGATCAGCATTTAATCCTGCAGCCAAAGCCACAGCAGTTAAATCTGATGCTCCCCTTCCCAAGGTTGTAATATCACTGTCATGGGTCACTCCTTGGAAACCCGCAACAATTACAATATTTCCTTTCTCTAGTTCCTCATTAATCCTGCCAGTATCTATGCCAGCGATTCTAGCTTTTCCGTAAGACGAATCAGTCCGAATTCCGGCCTGAGCACCGCTTAAACTGACAGCCTTTTTACCCATAGATTTAAGAGCCATAGCAACAAGTGCACACGATTGCAGTTCCCCGGTTGATAGCAGCACATCGAGTTCCCTCAAATCAGGCATTTCTGACACCTCGGAAGCAATAGACAATAGCTTATCCGTGGAGTCACCCATGGCCGAAACAGTCGCAACCACATTTCCTTCCGAGTCATGTGCCGATCGTATTCTGTCAGCTACGCTTTTAATCAACTCAGGGGTAGCTAAGGATGATCCACCGTATTTCTGTACTACGAGTGACAATGTAATCCTTTAATATTTGTCTATATAGGCGCCCTTTGCAGTAGGGGACGTGAAAATAATCTCTCCGTCAATACCAGATTTCATGGCAGCGTCAGCCATTTCATAGCCAATCGTATATTCTCTACCTTTGGTAAAAGCCATTATCGAACTACCAGCACCAGATAAAAAGGCACCCAATGCGCCTGATTCCATAGCAGCTTTAATAATATTTTTCATAGGGAAAAATTGTTTTTGTCGCTCAGGTTGATGAAGCATATCTTGCGTAGCATACTTAAGATTACCTAAATTTCCTGTAATCAGGGATTGAATTAACAGGGCTGCCCTTCCGATATTATAAACGGCATCTTCTCTTTGTATTTCTGCAGACAGTATATTTCTAGCCTGGTCTGTTGGCATAGTCTGGCAAGGAACGTACAAAACAACGTTGACATCTTCCGGAAACGGAACACTAGCGGTGACTAATTCCCCTTGGTCGTAAATCCCAATTTGAACACCACCCAACAAAGCAGGAGCAACATTATCCGGATGTTTTTCAATCTCCGCCCCCATTCTAAGTATCTCTAGGGTAGAGAGTGGAAAACCTGCGATGGCGTTTCCGCTCATCAAACCACCTATTAATGCAGCAGAGCTACTACCCATACCACGAGTCAATGGAATTCCATTGGTGCATTCCATTCTGACTTCGGGAACAGTTTCTCCAATTTTCTCAAATACCTTGCAGAAACTTTTATAGACAAAATTACTGTCGTCGGTCGGTAGTTCATCTTGTCCTTTTCCAATTACTTTGATGGAAAAGGGGCCTTTGGTAACTTTTACTTGATTCCAAACATCAAGGGCAATTCCAAGGCAGTCAAAACCTGGTCCCATATTAGCGGAAGTTGCCGGCACTTTTACTATAGTGTTCTCAATCATTTCAATCCCAAGATTATATCATTCATAACTATACATATCAGTGCTGATAAAATAGCAGCATGTGATCCAATTTATACACCTATGCGGCAAAAACCATTGGCTATAAACCGAAGTACAAAGTCTGATCAGTCCTTTAGAAAAACACAAATCCTGTCGAAAAGTCTAGATTTGGTTGACTATGACTTCGTCAAACAAAAATTAGCTGATTTTTGTACTTTCTCCGGGTCCAGAAAGATAGCTAATGAAATGGTCCCTTCATATTCTCAATCAACAGTTTCTCAACTCCAAATCGAGACAGAAGAAGGGGTAAGGTTGGTTTCAAACGCTGGTTCTTTTTCACTGGCAGGAATTAAGGACCATGGAGATAGTATAAAGATAGCCGGCTTGGGAGGTATCCTAACAGGACAGGAATTTCTAATAATCGCAAATACTATCGAAGCCTTATCCAACGCTAGGGGGACCCTAGTGGAACACCAGGAGGAATTACCGGTTTTATTGGAGTTGGCAAGAGAAATACCTGATCTCTCCTATCTCGCATACTCGATCACATCAAAAATCGCTGGCAATGGCCAGGTGTTGGATAGTGCAACACCTAACCTCGGTAATATTCGACGACAAGTCAGAGAATCATACTCTAGGGTCACCGGTGCACTTGAATCTATTATCTCTGAATCAGAAACGTCCGGAACAATTCAAGATGATGTGATATCCGTCCGAGGGGATCGTCTGGTGGTGCAAGTAAAATCCAATATGCGAAGCCGTGTACCTGGCATTGTCCATGATGCATCTAACACAGGGATGACCTTATTTATCGAGCCATTTAAAACAGTCGGCTTGTGTAACTCTTGGAGAGAATTCACATTGGAAGAGGAGCGTGAAGTCCAGAAGGTTCTTCAAGATTTATCCTCACAGGTCGGAGTATTATCAGATGAGATAAATTCAGCGATTACAAGTGCCGCAAACTTAGATTTTGTGATCGCCAAATCAAAATACAGCATCTCATTAAATGGACTGGAAACAAATGATGAAGTGACTAGGGATTCACGGCAGAAGGAAGCAATAAATCTTATTGATGCTCGGCACCCCATACTGGGTAAGGATGGGGTCCCATTATCATTGCAAATGGGTCCAAATTGGACTGTTTTAGTCATAACCGGCCCAAACACTGGCGGTAAAACTGTGGCAATCAAGACCGTTGGGCTTCTGGCAGCCATGAATCAATCTGGCATACAAATACCCGCCGCTGTAGGCAGCGAACTCCCAATTTTTGACGGTATATATGCAGATATAGGAGATCAGCAGAGTATAACGAACTCAGTATCCACATTCAGTTCCCACATTAAAAACCTCAATGATATTTTGGATAATTGTTCTTCTCATTCTCTACTACTTTTGGATGAGGTAGGCTCCAGTACAGATCCTGAGGAGGGATCCGCAATAGCCAAGGCAGTTTTAGAGTATTTAGCGGAGAACAAAATACAGACCTTAATTACCACTCACCACAACACAGTTACTCTAATGGCCGAATCAGACGACAGAATGAGGAATGCAAGTTTTCAGTTAGACCCTAAAGATTTAAAACCGACCTACAAAATGGTTCTAGGCCTACCTGGACAAAGCTATGCTATGGCAGTTGCCACAAGATTAGGGTTGAAAGACGAAATAGTTAAGAAGGCAGATAAATATCTATCTGCGGAGTTTAAAGAAATATCAGATTGGATCACAAGAGTAACCGATGAAAAGAACAGAATTTCAGAAACAATGGGTGAAATCGAAAGCCAGTATAAAGAAGTTGAATCTATAAGATCTCAGTTAAATGAACAAATAGACTACCTAATCCAGAATAGGCAAAGAATATTAGATTCAATTCATCACACTGCCGAAGAAAAATATAAGGATATCGAAACTCTTCTGAAAAAAGCTCAAATGGCCTATTCCTGGGTAAAACATACCCAAGAGAGCCCAGATAGCATTAAGCAAAACATCGATAAAACTGAAAAAGAATTCGAGAGTCTACGAATTGATAAACTCGAATCTACTACCCAGAAACCCAACTATGAGGAATTTCACACCGGTGACACGGTCACTGTGAGAGGGCTGAATCTCACGGGTGTGATCACCAAATACAATCAATTAACTCAAATTGCGGAGCTAAAAATCGGCAACCTTAGAATGGATGTAGACATTTCAAGATTGAATAAAGATACACCCGAATATAACCCCGACAGTTCTACTGAGCCAACCAGATTAAGCCACAATACAACTCTGATTGAACAAATGTCATACAGTAATAAAATAGACATAAGAGGCATGAGGGCAGAGCCTTCATTGCAGATTATGGAAAACTTCTTAGACGAATCTCTGAAGAATGGGTTAAGTAAAGTATTCATTGTCCATGGAAAAGGAACCGGTGCCCTAAGAAAAGCAATCCGCGAGTCACTGGAAGGACATCCTTTGGTTAATAGTTTCGGTTCAGAGCCTGATGCATTAGGTGAGGATGGAGCCACATACGTCGTACTGAATTAATTTTATTCCAGGTTGTTTTACTTTTCTAGTTCCGGTGTGACCAGCGTTAAAAGAGCAGGTAGTACCACGAGGGAAGATATTAAAGCGAAAAATATCATTAGAGAGGTCAACTGGCCGTAGGAAGCGAACATCGGCATAGGGGCGAACCCCATTATAGCGAACCCAACTATACTTGATGCTGCTGAGGCAACCAAAGCAACTCCGGTTCCACCAGCCGCTTTTTGAACCGCTAATATTTTTGATTCATTTCGGTTCAATTCTTCTCGAAACCTTATCGTCATGTGGATAGAGTAATCAATTCCGACTCCTATAGAAATCGCCCCTATCATAGCTGTCACGAAATTCAGAGAAAATCCAAACACATACATAACACCATAAAGCCAAGCTACAACCAATCCAATGGGGATTACTGTGACAATCGCGTACCGAAAAGATCGCATGGTTATTAAGAGTAATATAGTGGCAGCCACTATAGCTATTGGAAGAGAAGTGTATAAAGTGCGGGTAGACTCAGATAATTGAACCTCTCGTTGGAATGGCGACCCCGTCAATCCCACTTTAGACAGGGATGGGTGGTTTTCTAATTTCAGAACTGCGGGAGTAATTTCCTTAAGGGCAGCAGCCACAACAGCCTGATCTCTTGTACCTGGCATCTGGAACTGAATAGTGGTTAATGCTTCTTCATTCCTTCTGAAATATACTGCACCCTGTACCTGATCAGGTCTTAAAATCAAATTCTGACCATCACCCCACACGCCTTTGAGTCGGGAGTATTCAAATATAGTCGCTATCTGTTGTTTCGTATCGGGAATACCGTTCAAATTGGAATCGGTAATTGTTATTCCAGTAGCCTCCTCAATTGATGCAACCGAAAATGGATTATGCATTATGGTAGTTAAAACATTAAGAGCATTCAAACCAAAAGTGACGTCTCCACTTGGAGTTTCCCCGACGGAATCAATTCCCCTTAGGCTCTCAATATAAATGATTATATCGTCATAAACTGTAGGATCTGTCAAATCACCTTTAACAAAGGTAACCCCAGGTTCACCTCCGGCTATAAATTCATCAAATTTATCCAACCCGACCACGAAATCTGATTCAGAATCAAAAAAATCTTTTACATCAAAAAAAGGTGTCAACTGTAAACCAGAATAAACTGCATATGCGGTTATCAGGGCGGTTAAAAAAATTACTTTTACCGAATTTGCAGCCGAGTATGTGACTATTTTGGCAACAATTTGGGCAAATCTCTCTTGGTGTGGTGCTATCGTTCCCCTATTTTCCATGTCTTTGAAAACTACATTAGAAGCACTTCTCCATAAAATAAATATAGGTAAGAGAATTAGTAAAAGAATGCACCCACCGAGAAGACTCAACCCTATCGGCTTACTCACAGCCACCATCATAATTATTGCGGTTCCCGATACTGAGGCGACAAGGATTGAACCTAAAATTCGATAAGCCAACCATCTTCTAGTTTGAAAATCATACCGACTTTGAGTAATCAGTTGATCTACCTTCATGGTTAGAAGTGGAGCGGCTACACCTAAAATCCAGAAAGAACATATTACTGCGATGGCAGCAGCACATCCAAAGTGAATTACAGCTTCAATATTGGACGATAAATTTGAGAGAAAAGCGATGCTATCACTCGCCATAGCCAGAAGAAGGGCCCCGAGAACTGATGCATAGCCCAAGGTGAAACTAATTTTAGGGTTATTACCTTGAAGTAACTCCTCACGGTATCTGCGAACCGCATGTACAACAAAATCAACACCTAATGAAATCATTCCAATCGGAACCACTAGATCTATAACCAGACCGCTTTTTAGGCCTATTAAGGCTGAAAACCCTTTTAACCACACCATCAATATCGCAATCCCGACCCCAGTGATCGCTGTAGCCCAATAAGAACCAAGGCTAAACCCAACTACTAAAACTGCGGCAATAGCTGTGAACATTATAAATATGCCGGCTGTTTTCCCTTCGTCCAGTGATTCTAGATTTACATCTATTGCAATTCCCCATATCTCATAATTTTGGTTGGAGCCGGACATAACCGAACCTACACTTCGATTCAAATGCTCCTTATTGATAACATCTGGACCTCCTCCCATGCTGATCTCCAAACCGGCTCCGCCGAGTTTGGAATTATCCGCTATAACATGGAAAACCATTGCAGGAGAAACCCAGTAGTCAATCTCTTCGCCTAGAACAACTTTTTTTGTAGAAGAGGCTTGAGTCGAGATCAAATCTTTTACACTAGCCACGCGGGGATCAGACATTATGTGATGAAAAGC
>VFFY01000070.1 GCA_009392675.1 SAR202 cluster bacterium
ATAGGCTCAGAAACTTGGGGATCCATATTGTCACCAGCCAACAATTGTGGAGTATCAGGCCTAAGACCCACTTTTGGCAGAGTGAGTAGATATGGGGCAATGGCTCTTAGCTGGTCGCTAGACAAAATAGGCCCACTATGTTTATCTGCTGATGACTGCGGCATCGTGCTAAACGAAATTGCAGGACCAGACTCCAAAGATCCTTCATCAAGTGATAAGCTCTACGAATATAGTGTTAATTCTAGTAAACGTAAATTTAAACTGGCAGTGTTAGCTAGTGCTTCTACTAACATAGATGAAGAAGTGGCGGGCAATTTCGAAGAAAGTTTAGGCACCCTCAGCCAATTTTGTGAGATAGAAGAAATAAATTTTCCGGACTACCCTTATGAAGCAATCACTAGAACAATCATGTTAGCGGAATCTGGTGCCATTTTTGAAGAATTTTCTGATAGCGGAACCGCAGCCCTCCTTACAGCACCGGAAGATAAATATGGACCTTACGCCCGCACCGCGGTGCTTGCGAAGGATTATTTAAAGGCACTACGGCTAAGAGACGAAATATCCCAGAAAATTGATCCGATAATGTCAAAGTATGACGCTGTGTGTGGACCAACCAAGGGAACGCCGGCATCAAATCTGGAAGATGAGTTCAGGGGTGCCATCCGGGGCAACGCAAAAGATACCCTCGGCGCCCTAGGAAATTCAATCGGGTTGCCTGCTATCTCAGTCCCAAACGGGTTCACTAAAGCCAGTTTACCTACAGGCATTCAGTTTGTAGGGCAAGTATATGCTGAAAATTCAGTCTTGAACTTAGCCAATCGATTTCAACAGCAAACTGATTGGCATTTAAAACATCCTGCAGAACTCTTAGAAGAAAAATAAGCTACAAGTAGCAAGAATTAGATGGAACTCGCTGATATAATCTAGTTGACTAAAACTACCCGGGTCCACTAAATCCTACAATTACACCGAGGAAGATTATGATTTCAATATTTGTCACTATACAAATAAAAGATGGTTATGCAGAGCAATTTACTGAAGCCAGCTTCGGTGACAGCCAAGGGTCTGTTCGAGACGAAACAGGGTGCTACAGGTTCGATATCCTTCGAAATGCTGAAGACCCGAATAAATTCCATTTATACGAAGTTTATGAAACCCAGTCTGCGCTGGATGCACATAGAAATGCTCCTCACTACAAAAAGTGGAGGTCGACGGTGGAATCCTGGTTTGATGGGGACGTTGAAAGAGTAATGATGAACACTATCTTCCCTTCTGATCAAGGATGGAAGGATCAAAAACCTTGCCTTCTAAATTGGTAGGTCCTCAACCTATTCCCTCCATTCCTAACTGACTGACAACATAGAGGTAATAAAATTTCTACTTATTTTTTATTGATGACTCTTACGCAAGAAGGAAGGCACCTAGTTAAGGATGACCCAGAAACAGTCCTCCATGCTGCTCATTCTAGCGACCTCCCTGATGTTCATTGCATGGGGTTATATGCAGTTCTAGGGGATCACGATTTTATAACTATTCTTGAAGCTCCTGACAATGAAGCCGCAGCGAGGTTTTCTCTTGAATTAGGGGTTAAAGTCGGAGTTGAGATACAAACAGTACCAGCTATACCTGTATCTAGACTCGATCAGAAAATGAAATGGCCCCCCAGTAGTCAGGATATGCCCAGCCCATCTGAGTCAGACGAAGGCGAAACTTAAAGATCAGTATGAATTCCATAACAACCGATATACCTGTAGAAATTACGGGTTTTTCCAAGAATTACGGAACTAAAATTGCGGTTGACAGGCTAGACCTGAAAGTGGAGAAAGGTGAAGTGTTTGGATTTCTTGGTCCCAACGGAGCAGGGAAAAGCACCACAATAAGATCAATACTAAATTTTCTAACCCCATCCGACGGTAAAATCAGCATATTTGGGCTAGACAGCGTAAAAAGCAGTGTTGCAATCAAGAATCATATCGGATATTTGGCAGGCGATATTTCACTTTATGACTCCATGTCTGGTTACCAATTATTTAAATACCTCACTGGGTTAGGGAAAAGCACTAATTGGGATTATGTCAATGATCTGAGCCATCGACTACAGATATCGCTTCAAGCAAAAATAGGAACACTATCAAAGGGGAATAAACAGAAAATTGGGTTGATCCAAGCCTTCATGCATCAACCAAAATTGCTGATATTAGATGAGCCTACCAGTGGGTTAGACCCTTTGATGAAGCAGATTTTCTATGAAATGGTCCTCGAAATGAAGCACCTTGGGAATAGCGTTTTCGTGTCATCTCATGATCTCAATGAAGTACAACATATCTGCGATAAAGCAGCATTCATTAAGTCAGGGAGGCTCATAGCAACTGAAAGTATTAGGGAAGATTTTGAATTTAGTCTCAGGAGATACATCGTTACGTTTCCAACATCACCTGACATAGGCGAATTTGAAAAAATAGACTCGGTATCTGAAATAACCCAAAATGAGAACAAATTAACTATGACTGTTAAAGGGGATATTTCAGAATTCGTCAGAAAGCTTTCTAAGCATGATCCAATAGATCTTTCTGAAGAGGAAACCAGTCTCGAAGATATATTTATGAAGTACTACGAGGATTGACCTCATGCTTAATTACATCTTCTCTATTCATATCATCTCAAGATGGAAAAACATTTTGATTTGGTCGGTCTCAATGTTTACCTTAGCTTTAGTGTTCACGGGTCTTTATGACTCTTTTAAAGGTGAAATCACGGATATGATAGGTAATGCACCCAAACTAATGGAGGCCATGATAGGACCAATTTCGGAAGACGCTGTCACACCCGAAATTTGGTTGGGAATAGAACTTTATGGACTATTATTCCCTATCCTACTAGCAGTCATTGCGGTGTCAGCAGGAGCCTCCGCAATCGGTACAGAAGAAGAATCAGGTACTATTGAACTTATCCTGGCTAGCCCAATAAGCAGAGGCAGAGTGGTACTGGAGAAATCTCTAGGAATAATGATCCAACTGGGGATTGTCAGTGGGTTTCTATGGGTTGGTATTGCGACCGGATCGCTCCTTTTTCCATTCGATGTGTCTTTAACTAACGTGTTTTCTGCAACTGCTATGGGATGGATTTTTGGTACGACTGTGGCTTATATAACTATGTCCATCCAGTCACTTAAAGGAAGAAAGGGGCTCGCATTGGGTGTTGGAAGCGGGTTTGTCGGGCTTAGCTATGTGATGATGGTAATATCAGGATTGCTCAATGGTTTGAATTCCCTGAAATATACATCCCTTTTTAATTATTATGATGGCCGTTCAGTATTGATAAACGGGCTGAATGAAACAAGTTTCGCTGTAATGTTGGGATTATCGGGTTTATTTTTGGTCGTATCGTTGTACGGTTTCTATAATAGAGATGTAGGTATTTGACCGGGTTCTTTAACCTAAATTCTAGAAAATTCCCGCTCTAAATAGTTCTTGTTCATATTGATCATAGTCGGACGACCGTGTGGGCAATTATTGGGTTGCAGACAAGATTCTAATTGCTTCACAAGAAGGGACATTTCGCGATAAGACATCTTTTTACCAGCCCTGATAGCCGCGTGGCATGCGAGTGAATAGGCAGCTTTGTCTTCCCAGGATTTGAATTCAATCTGTTCACTTAAAGCAGATAACATTTTATGGAATGAATCTCTTGGATCGGCCTCTGCTAACAATTTGGGTACATTTCGTATCAAATAGGAATTGGGCCCAAATGGCTCTGGAGTCATTCCGAAGGCATTAAAAATATCTTTATTTTCCTCAACTAATATTTCTTGATTCGAATCGAGTTCTAGGTCTATAGGCTCAAGTAACATTTGTGTCTCAATTGTTCTTCCTTTAGCATCCGCAACAATTTTCTCGAAAATTATCCTCTCATGCGCAGCATGTTGATCAATCATATAAATACCGTCAGGTCCCTCACACACAATATATGTGTCAGACACTTGTCCCAAGACCCGTAGCAACGGAATCACTTCTTGGTATGGTCTAATATCGTTTTGTTCTGCAAAAGCATGTAATCCAGAAGTCCCCCCAGCTTCAAAACCACCCGTACCAAGCACTGTTGGCCAGAATGTGGAAGGCTCTATGCCTTCCGCAAATTTAGGATCTTTCCGAGTGTAATTTACTGTGGGCTGCACAGGGGATTGCATTAGAAGCGCACTCCTAATGCCTCCTTG
>VFFY01000071.1 GCA_009392675.1 SAR202 cluster bacterium
CTGACTAATAAATTTGCAAATGTACTGCAAAGTCTTGGAATTCAAAAAGGTGACAGGGTATTTATATTTATGGATAGGCTTCCTGAGCTTTATATAGCCTTTTTTGGGGCTCTGAAGGCAGGTGCTGTTGTAGGACCTCTTTTTTCCGCTTTTGGTCCGGAACCAGTTAGAGACAGGATGCAAGATAGTGGGGCTAAAGTGTTAGTCACCCAACCGGACTTGAGAAGAAAAATTGCTGAAATCATTCCTGAATTATTTGATCTCCAACACATATTGATAGTAAATAAAGATTCTAGGGATCCTGCTCCTATTGATCCACAGGATCTTTCTTACCATGAAGAAATGGATAAGGCATCTGAAGATTTCACCACAGTAGTTACAGGCCAATACGATTATTCAATAATGCATTACACCTCCGGAACTACGGGTAAACCGAAAGGTGCAGTGCATAGGCATCAAGCTGTAGTGCAGCAAATGGCCACCGGTCGATGGGCATTGGATCTGCATGACGATGACATTTATTGGTGCACAGCAGACCCGGGATGGGTGACCGGAACTTCATATGGGATGCTGGCGCCTTGGACGAATGGTGTAACTCAGTTGATTTACGAAGGAGGATTCAGCGCCAGTAGATGGTACGAACAGATACAAAAGCATAAAGTCACAGTTTGGTATACGGCCCCAACTGCCATTCGAATGCTTATGAAGGCGGGAGAAGAAGTTCCGACAAGGTTTGACCTCTCCTCTTTAAGATATATGTGCAGTGTCGGTGAACCATTAAACCCTGAGGCGGTTGTGTGGGGTGATGACGTTTTCGGAATGCCTTTCCATGACAACTGGTGGCAAACAGAGACTGGGGCAATTATGTGTGCCAATTATCCAAGTATGGAAGTGAGGCCTGGATCTATGGGTAAACCTATACCTGGCGTCCAGCTTGCCATAGTAGATGAAGATTTCAACGAGGTGCCAGATGGAGAAGACGGGAATTTGGTCGTTAAACCCGGATGGCCGTCAATGTTTCATGGATATTGGAACAATGCTGAAATGTATAACTCCAGATTTAGAAAAGGGTGGTACATAACCGGCGACACCGCAAGAAAGGATTCTGACGGATATTTCTGGTTTGTTGGAAGGGCTGATGATGTGATAAATACAGCCGGCCATCTCGTGGGACCTTTTGAAGTTGAAAGCGCTTTGATTGAACATCCAGCAGTGGCTGAGGCCGGTGTAATTGGGAAACCAGACGAAATTGCTATGGAGATAGTTAAGGCATTTGTATCTCTTAAAGATGGGTATGAAGAATCCACCAAACTTAGAAATGAGATCATGCGGTTCGCCAGAGAGAAACTATCAACCGCAATAGCTCCTCGGGAAATAGATTTCATTCCGTCACTGCCAAAAACTAGGAGCGGAAAGATCATGCGTCGACTTTTAAAGGCTCGCGAGCTGGGACTACCAGAAGGAGATACCTCAACCTTAGAAGATGATTAATTTTATATCAACTGGTTAATTTAATTGGGAGTGTTGGATTTTGGATCTAGAAAGAATTAAATCTTTGGTTTGCGACGAAATTGAAAGAAATGGGGATAAATTAATTTCCATTGCCAAAGAGATACTGAAAAACCCTGAGCCAGGATTTAAGGAATTTAAGACTGCAGAAATCGTTTCTCGGGAATTTGAAGCTTTTCAGATGCCCCATGAGAAAGGTTTAGCAATTACAGGCCTTAAATCTTCCTTGGATACTGGGACCCCTGGCCCAAACATAGCTGTCATTGGTGAATTAGATTCACTTAAAGTACTGGGGCATCCATATGAGGATAAAGAAACTACAGCCGCGCACGCCTGCGGGCATCATTGTCAGATAGCCATGATGTTGGGTGTCGCTGTTGGATTGAAGGCAGCTGGGGTGTTAGATGAATTGGCGGGGAAAATCACCTTTATGGCGGTGCCAGCCGAGGAGTATATTGAAGTCGAATATAGGGATGGCTTGAGGAGAAGTGGCGAAATAGAATTTTTGGGTGGTAAACCGGAATTTGTAAGACTCGGACATTTTGATGATGTTGATATGGCGATGATGACTCATACCTCGGTGCCATCAAATAATTGCAAAATATCGTTTGGTGGAACTAACAATGGGTTGGTTGCAAAATCGATCAAATTTTCAGGAGTTGCTTCTCATGCCGGAGGAGCACCTCATATGGGAGTCAATGCTCTAAATGCTGCTATGGTGGCTATGTCTGCTATACATGCCCAAAGGGAAACTTATAGGGATCAAGATACGATAAGAATACATCCGATTATCACAAAAGGGGGAGTGGCTGTGAGTTCAGTGCCAGACGATGTTCGGATGGAAACCTACGTTAGGGGCGCATCAATAGAGGCGTTTTTATCTGCATCCGAAAAAGTTGATAGGGCTTTAAGGGCAGGTGCGATGGCTGTGGGAGGATCAGTGGACATTACAACTCTACCGGGATACCTTCCTATTCAAAGTAACGAGACTTTTTTAGATCTTTATCAAGGGAATGCGGCTGAATTAGTTGGTTTTGAAAACCTAGGCCGACTTACCCATCGGACTGGTTCAACTGACATGGGTGATATATCTCAGCTAATGCCAGTGATACATCCATACGTTGAAGCCGCATCTGGTAACGGGCATGGTATTGACTACGTGATAGAGGATTATCAGTTGGCAGTTCTTACTGGGGCAAAGGCAATGGCAATGACCGTTGTAGATCTATTGACCGAAGGGGCTTCTAATGCGTCTAAAATAGTGTCTGAGAATGAGCCTCCACTCACCAAAATTTCATACCTTTCCCTTTTGCGAAGCATGACTAAAGAAGAAAGTTTTAAAGAATAA
>VFFY01000072.1 GCA_009392675.1 SAR202 cluster bacterium
ATCTTTTCAGTTTAGAAAAATATTAACGGTATTTTGAGTTGAATTTACCCTTTTCCCTATCGAAAAAGATACAAGAAATCCTCAAAATATCGGGGTTGGTAATATTCAAACAGAAATAATAAAAATGGAGATCTTCCCAGACAACAATGAAAATATGTAATAAAGTGAGCATATGAGAGATTACAATTCAAAAAAGAAAACCAAAATAATGATAATGAAAAACTTTACCCCTCTACTCCTTCTTTTCTTCACTTCCTGTGCAACCATAGTGCGCCAGGTTTTACCATTGGAAAATCTTCCCCTTCCCACCGGACAGTATAATGTTGGCACAAAAATATATACATGGGAAGACAGTTCTCGTAAGGAATGGTTCTGGGAGGAAAGTAATAAATTTCGACGAATTCCTGTACAGGTTTGGTTCCCTATGGAAGGTGGTACAAAACAATTAAATTCAACATATCTTCAATATCCACAGGATTATATTCGAGTAATATCTGCTGATTTTAATATACCAGGCAGTTTATTATTAAATGTAAAAAATATTAGGACAAGTGCAACCATTGATGGAAATCCAAAATTTGGACTTGGAAAAAGGCCAATTATAATATTTTCTCATGGTTTAGGAGGATTTAAAAATCAAAATACTATTCAGATGGAAGAACTGGCAAGCCATGGCTATATAATATTTGCCTGTGATCATGTTTATGATGCAGGTTTTGTCCGGTTTTCTGAGGATGAAATTATTTACAGCAAATCATTTGTACGGCATTTTCCTAAAGGCACAACCGATGAAGAATATTGGGATATGAGAGAGAAACATCTCTCAATACGTTCCCAGGATATTTCCTTTATCATTGATCAAATTGAAAAGCTGGACACTATTGATCCGGACCTTTCTCTACTATGTGATTCACAAAACATATCACTAATGGGCCATTCCTTTGGTGGAAGTACTGTTCTTTCCACCTTACTAAGGGAAAAAAGTATTAATTCTTGTATTGCCCTGGATGCCTGGACTCTTCCTATGCCATCACATGAAATAAACCAGGATATAAATACGCCCTTACTGCATCTGGGGCAGTTTAGTGATAAATACTGGGAAAATAAAAATAATCGCCTAAAGTTAGATACCCTGGTTCAGAATAACAAAAAACAATCTATAAGAATCAGGGTGCCCCAAACAAAACATTTTGATTATTCTGATTTTTCTTATTTTACCTGGGCAACTAAATTGTTTGGTATTACCGGAAAAATAAATAGAAATGAATTCAGATTGTCTTTGAATAAAATTTTAGTGGATTATTTTAATTATTTTACCCTAAATAAGGGGGAATTCACCTCAGAGAGAGTAAAACAATTGTATGGTGGAATTGAAGTGATCACCAATTAAATATAAATAATATTTGCTGAAAAAAAAAGCCCCTGGAAAACCAGGGGCTTTTTTATTGATACAGTTTTTATTGTTAAAAGGAGATTTTTAATGAGTAAATCAAGTTGCTTTCAAAATAATCCGTAACTGACCTTTGGGCGACCTCTAAGCCCACTTTCATATTCCCTACGGGATAGCTAATTCCAGCACCAAATGTGGCACCAAAGATAGATCCAGAATATTCATCCCAATTACTTTGGGTAATATCATCAGGTTTGTCATCATCAACACTGGCCATTCCCATTGCTCCTCCGATCCATACAGATGAGGGACCTAAGGATTGATTGTATTCACCACCAAACCTGATTTCATTGTTTGAAAAACTGTTGTTGTTATAGGAAGCCATAACAGATAAGCCTGGCTGCACTTCATATGCTGCGGACAGATTGAGTTCTGCTGGAATTTCAAAACCTTCAGACACAATTTGAAAGCCTTCATTCAATGTTCCCTCTGCTGAACCTGCAGGTTGTAATTTTTGCTCAAGGTCAGACCCTGCATACTGCATCTTTGTACCTAAGTTGCTCAGCATCACGCCTATCTTGATCGGGCGGTCCGCAAAGGTGTACTGAACTCCAAGGTCGAAACCAGTTCCAGAGGCAGATGTGCGCATGATACGTTCCTGAATAAATTTCATGGTCACGCCAAAACGAACCCTATCGGTAAAAGCATTCGACCATGTGGCTCCAACTGTCATGAAATCAGGTGAGAATGTTTCTCCTGTTCCTTCCGTATTCTCTGCTGAAGTCCTGATAATATCGCCGAAATCAAATGATTTGATACTTAAACCAAAAGTACCAGCCTTTCCAATATTCGTAGCAAAAGCGGCATAGTTCACATCAATATCTGCTATATAGTTCATGTTGCTGAAGACTGTCTCAAATGAGCTAATGTTTGAGGCACCTGCCGGATTGAAATAGAGTGCTTCCACTCCGGAAACCGTTGCAAGGTTAGTACCGTTCAGGGCAATTCCGTGTGCGCCAACAGGCACAGACAGCTGTCCGGCCCCTGCCACACCCCTGGACTTAACTGTACCAGCATAGGAAGCTGACAGTAATGCCCCCGTAATGATAAGACTTGTGATTTTTCTGTTCATCTTACATACTCCTCATTTATTTTTAATAAACGTCTAGCCGTTCTTCGGGCTGAACGACAGCAATTTTAAGTATTTGATCTCCTGAACCAGTCTCAATATGGGCGATATACATACCGCTGGCAACTGGTATGTTGAAGTTGTTGGTTAAGTCCCATACTTCATATTGCGTTCCATCGCTGTGAGCGATCTTCTTCACTAACTGACCAGCAAGGTTGAAAATACGAATGCTAGCAGATCCCGTTTCCGGTAGATGGGTAAAGGTCACTATACGTTGCAGTGGATTTCTTTCTTCCGGGTTGTACGCAAAATAGGGGTTCGGCCATACATTAATTGTATTTGGATCATACGTTAGGGTAACACCATCTAATGATGTTGTACTGAATGCGAATCTATCAGCTATTGTATTAGGTTTATTTGTGATCCATCTGATTATAGTCCCAACTTCAGGCATAGCCAACTCTGCTGCTGCAGAATCCAAAGCCGCGCCATCATCAAAAATATCACCACCACCAAGATAGCGATTCCAGTTCATGATACGGGTTCGGGCAAAAACTTCAGTCCACCCTCCGGCTGGTTCATTACCAATACCGGGTGCAACCCACGCATCATATCCTGCACTTCCAGGGGACATATCATCAGGATTTCCCCAGTAAACCCAGTCACTGGAAGGATCATTGTCAGAACTGGAGCTTGCATCATCTCCCCATAAATCAAAAGCATCGAGATTATCCTCCGCCGCACCGAGGCCAATACCATTCAGAATTGCCGGGAGCATCCGATAATCATCACTTGTGTCGTCCGGATTTGGCCCCAAAGCCCACAGTTCAAACGGTACATTACCCATGAGTACCGAATCATTAAAACGTCTGTATCCCATGCCATTGGCAAGAGCATCTTCTGTAAATCTCATTTCGAAATCGTTAGGAATCGATCTGCTGAAGTTAGATCCACGGAAGACACGGGCATAGAATGATTCCATATCGTTTGCG